>NZ_LZKP01000182.1 GCF_001672895.1 Mycobacterium sp. E740 | reverse complement strand
CGGCAGGACGGCCACTCGCTCGGCGCCGTAGAGGCGGATCAGCGAACTGCCCACGCCGTGCAGCAGCGGGTCGCCGCTCGCCACCACGTGCACGTCGCCGTCGGCGTCGTCCAGCAGCGTGCGCAGCGCGGGCAGCATCGGCGACGGCCACTCGCGGCGTGCGGCGACAACGGTGTCATCGAGCAGGTCCAGTTGGCGGCGAGATCCGTAAATTGTTGTGGCTCTGGCCAGCTCGGCCCTGGACGCCGCCGCCAGCCCCGCCATCCCGTCGGCTCCGATACCGACGACGACGATCATCTCGGCAACCTTCGCCACACGAACTGCGGTAAGAGTCGCATTCCGGCGAAAACCGGGCGCAGCACCCACGGCACCCAGACGGTGCGCCTGCCGCCGGTGAGCGCACGCGTCGTCGCCGTGGCCACCTGCGCAGGGGTGCTGGAGAACGGCGCGGGCGCCATCCCTTCGGTCATCCGTCCGATCACGAAGCCGGGCCGAACCACCAGCAGCCGCACTCCCGAACCGTGCAGCGCGTCGGCCAGGCCGCTGCAGAAGCCGTCGAGGCCGGCCTTGGCGGAGCCGTAGACGTAGTTGGCCCGTCGCACCCGCACGCCGGCCACCGAGGAGAACGCGACGATCGCTCCCGAGCCAACGTCGCGCATCGTCGAAGCCAGCACGGTCAACAGGGTGGCCTGGGCAACGAAGTCGGTGTGCAGGATGGCCGCGGTGTGCGCGGGATCCTTCTCCGCGAGTGACTGGTCGCCGAGGATCCCGAACGCCAGCACCGCGGTGCCGATCGGCCCGTGCTCGGCGACGATGGACTCGACGAGCGGGCCGTGCGATGCCAGGTCGTCGGCGTCGAATTCCCGCACGTGCACAGCCGCGGCGCCCGCGGCGCGAACAGCCGCCGCCTGCGCATCGAGGTCGTGCGCGCGCCGGGCGGCCAACACCACCGTCGCCCCGGGCGCCAGCCGGGTGGCCACCTCGACGCCGATCTCGCTGCGACCGCCGAAAACCACGACCAACGCCGGAACCGTGTCATTCACGGCAGCGATTATCTCCTGCGCTACGGTGAAGTCCGATGGCCCAGTCCAGCCGCCGGACGACCACCCGGCTCACCGACGACGCACTGGCGTTCCTGTCCGAGCGTCATCTCGCCATGCTGACCACGCTGCGATCGGACAACTCGCCCCACGTCGTCGCCGTCGGTTTCACGTTCGACCCCAAGACCCACATCGCCCGAGTCATCACCAGCGGCGGGTCGCAGAAGGCGGTGAACGCCGAGCGGCAGGGCGTCGCGGTGCTCAGCCAGGTCGACGGTGCCCGCTGGTTGTCGCTGGAAGGCAAGGCCAAGGTCAACGCGGAGGCCGACGCCGTGCGAGACGCCGAACTGCGGTACGCGCAGCGCTACCGCACGCCGCGGGTCAACCCCAAACGCGTCGTGATCGAGGTCCGTGTCGAGCGGGTGCTCGGCTCGTCCGACCTGTTGGACCGGGTGGCCGACGAATAGTCACCGAGCCGGCGCGACTCAGGTGACGGGCACCACCACCAGATCGTGCGAGCGGTTGTTGACCGACAGCGCGCCGTCGGCCGTGACGATCACGATGTCCTCGATGCGCGCGCCCCATTCGCCGGGGAAGTAGATGCCCGGTTCGACGGAGAACGCCATGCCCTCTTCGAGCGTGAGCGTGTTGCCCGCGACGATGTACGGCTCCTCGTGCACTGACAGCCCGATGCCGTGGCCGGTGCGGTGCACGAACACCTCGGCCAGCCCCTCGGCGGCCAGCACGTCGCGCGCGGCGGCGTCGACCTGTTCTGCGGTGATGCCGGGACGGACCGCCTCGACCGCCGCCTGTTGTGCGCGCTGCAGCACCGCGTAGCGCCGTGACACGTCGGGATCCGGCTCGCCGATGCTGTACGTGCGGGTGGAGTCGGAGTTGTAGCCGGGCTCGTAGGGGCCGCCGATGTCCACCACGACGATGTCGCCGGCGCGCAGCTCCCGGTCCGAGCATTCGTGGTGCGGGTCTGCGCCGTGCGGCCCCGAGCCGACGATGATGAAGGCCGCCGCCGAATGTCCTTCTGCCACAATTGCTTCCGCGATGTCGGCGGCGACGTCGGCCTCGGTGCGGCCGGGCACCAGGAATTCCGGCACCCGCGCATGCACGCGGTCGATGGCAGCGCCGGCCTTGCGCAGCGCGTCGATCTCCGCGGCGTCCTTGACCATCCGCAGCCGCCGCAGCACGTCGGTGGCCAGCACGGGCACCGCCCCCAGCACGTCGGCGAGGGGCAGCAGATGCAATGCGGGCATCGAGTCGGTGACGGCGGTCGCGACAGCGGCCCCAGGTGGGCCGCCGCCCAGAACCTCCCGCACCAGTGCGTACGGGTCCTGCCCGTCGACCCAGTCCCGCACCGCCAGCCCGAGTTCGGGAACCGCGGATTCCTTGAGCGCCGCCAACTCCAGCCGGGGCACCACGACGGTGGGGTCACCGGCGACGGGCAGCACCAGCGCCGTCAGTCGTTCGAAGGTCTGCGCCCGCGAGCCGACCAGGTAGCGCAGGTCATAGCCCGGTGTGATGACGAGGCCCGCCAGGCCGGCGTCGGCCGTGGCCCTGACGGCGGCTGAGAGTCGGTGCGAGTAGACGTCGGCGCTGAATCGACTAATCGTCATGGCCTTGAGGCTAATCCGCATCGCGTGGGGTGGTGACCGCGTGCGTGTCGTAAGCCGGCTCGGCGAGCGCGGCACGCGCGCGAACCAGCTCTGGCCACATAGCGCCGGCTGGGATGAGGTCGACGACGCTGCCGAGAGCATCAGCGGCGGCTCTGCCGCCGAAGTCCAGCTCGTCCAGCGCCACCCGTAGTTCGAACAGGGTGGCGCCTTGCCTGCGGGCCAGCTCGCGTGCCTTGACGGTATCGGCTCGACGCTCTTGCGACCCGGCGGCCGCTTGTGCGCGGAGTCGCAGCAGCTCGGCGTCGTAGAAATGCATCCCGGTTTCGTAGGCCCTGTTGAGCCCGAAGTCGAGCCGTTCACGCGCCGCCTCCGGCTGCCCCGCGGCGATCAACAGCCGCCCCAGTATCCCGTCGAATATGGTGGTGTAGATCTCCGCGCCCATCGCTCGCATCGAGGCGAGGGACCTTGTCACTGACGCGATGTGCGCATCGAGATCCACGGGCGCGGCACCGATTGCGGTCAACGCTCTGAGGGCGGCCTGCCACGTGGCACCGACCGGCAGCCACATGTCAAAGCCGTGTAGCTCGGCATCGGTGCTCAAATCGGCGGCGCTGAGCCTGGCGCGGGCGATCTGGCCCGCCTCCATATGCAGCCATGTCTCCATGGATCGCGTGAACGCATGGAGGTACGGACCGTCGGGGAATCCAGCGGCGTCAGCGGCGCGCGCCGACTCTTCGAGGCGGGTCTCGGCTGCGCGAAGGTCCGCGCGCATCAACGCGACCACGCCACGGTAAATGGCGTGCATTTCATTGTCCACGCTTCGCCGCCCGGAGTCGCGTGCCCCTGACGTTGCCCGATCCAGCGCAGCGGCGGCAGCGCTCAGATCGCCACGCATATGCGCCAGCGCCCCCTCCAGGCTGTCGATACCAGCGCGTGGCCAACGCTGTTGTCCAAAACCGTCGCGTAACGCTTCGATCACCTGGGCAGCCCGGCGCAGGTCTGCACGGACAAGGTAGTAGTTCGCCAGAGCGACCAATGTGAGGTACAGGTCGTTGTCCGTCAGAGTTCCACTGAGCCGCAGGCATCGTTCGAGATCTGTTGCCGCGTCACGGCTTTGATATCCCTCAGCGACCAGATTGAGCAGACCTCGGCCCAGCCGCAGGCCGGCCTCACGCCGATCGCGATCAATTCCGGACGTAGCGCGCTCGAGTTGGGCGAGCCCGCGCGTCAGACACGTGATCGCTTCACCCAGCGCACCGCGAAGGCGCGCAGTGTCACATGCGCGACGATAGGCCGCCGCTGCGTCGTCGAAGCGGTCGGCTTCTTCGTAGTGGTCGGCCACTCGCAACCAGTCGGGTTCACTCCCGCGCGTCATGGCGTCGGCGACTTTGGCGTGCAGTGCGCGCCTGACTGTGGGCGGCGCCAACTCGGCGGCGACTTCGCGGAGCAACTCGTGGCGGAAGCGCCAACCGTCAAGATCCCGACGTTCGAGAACACCCGCCACCTCGAGTTCGCTGACGATCTCATCGATCTCGCGGTCGCTCAACTCGACGACCGAGTACAACAGTTGCCGATCGACGTGACGGCCAATCACCGCAGCCGCCTCGACCACCCGGACGACCGTCGGACTTGCGCGGAGGCGGGCGAACAGCGGTTCGTACAGCGTTTCCGGTACGCCGGTCTGGCTGGTGCCCTTGACGATCTGCTCGATGTAGAAGGGCACCCCGTCTCCGCGCGCGACCACCTGGGCGCGCTGATCGGTGTCCAAGTCGCCATTGAGTGTGCTGACCAGCGCATCGCTTTCGCCATCGGTCAACGGACCGATTTCGAGCACTGCGCACCGGGGTAACTGGTCGACGGCGCCGTCCTGCCGCGCGGTCATCACCACCAGTAGTGTGCCGTCGCTCGCGTCCAACATCGCCGCGAGCACCTCACGGCTGGCCGGATCGAACCAGTGGACGTCCTCCGCGACCACCAGGCCCGAGCCATCGCCGAGATGGACGCGCAGATACGTCGTGATCGCTTCTAAGATCAGTTCATAGAGTTTCCGGCCCTCAGCGGGTACCGGTTCATAGCCGGCATCCGCAGCCAGGCCGAGCACCGGCGCCAGCAACAGGACAAGACTCGGCGCATCCAACCCGAGCACGGCGAGGTGACTGGCCAGCGCGTGTAATCGCTGGGCCTGTCCAGTGTTCCGCTCGATACGGCACTGGTGCTCGATGAGCGTGCGTATCGGATACAAGCCGGCGTCGGTGTGAAACGGTGACCCAATCAGTTCGACCACTGCTGCGCCTGAGGCTTGCGCGGTCTCGACGGCAGCGGCCGCCAGACGCGATTTGCCGATCCCTGCTTCCCCGACGAGGATCAGCCCCGGGGTTGTCAGCGCGCCCACCTTCGCCAGTGCCGTGCACTTCTCGATCTCTGCGAGTTCCCGAGCGCGCCCGACCAGCGGTCCGGTACCGGTTGTGCGCCGCTCACGGCGTTCCGCCACGACGTGGTAGTGAACGACAGGGTCGGCCACTCCCTTTACGAGAGATGCTGGACAGGCCGTCATCTCAAAGTCATTGCGTATCAACGCTTCTACGGCGTCGGAGACCACGACGGTGCCCGGGCCGGCGAGTCCTGATACGCGGGCGGCGAGATTGGCGGCCAGGCCGTAGACATCACCCTGAGCTGTGTCGAGATACACGAGCCCGCGATGCACTCCCACGCGGACCCCGATCCCAAACCCATAGCGTCTCTGTGCCTGTTCGCTGAGCCGCTCGACCTCACGGACGATTTCCAGCCCGGCGTACACCGCGCGGCAGACGTCATTCTCATGAGCGATCGGGTAGCCGAACACCGCGAGAAGCCCATCTCCCGCGGTGTTGCCGATATAACCCTCATACCGCCGGACGGCGTTGAGCACTTGTTCGCGATAGCGACCCACCAGGAGCCGATACGTCTCGGGCTCAACGCGCGTCGACAACACGGTCGAGTCCACCAGGTCGGCGAAAAAGATGGTCAGTCGCCGAATCTCACCCGGATCGGCCGGTGCCGCCAGCAGGTCTTCGGCTTCGGCGTTCATACTGTCGGCCGCCAGTACTCGTCCCGCCAGTTCCGCCGCCGTCGTGCGGTCACCCCGGTTGATCGCAGCGACCGCCTCATCCAGCAGCTCATCGATCGGCGTATCACTGCCGAACTGCGCGCCGCCGTTCACCGAGCGCGCTGGGCCGTCGCTCATGTGATCATCGTGGCACCCCTGCCGCCGCCACGAGGCTGAAGCGCCGCCTGGCAGGATCACCGATATGTCCTCCCTCGTGCTGCTCGACGGCGCCAGCATGTGGTTCCGCTCGTATTTCGGGGTGCCCAGTTCGATCAAGGCGCCCGACGGCCGCCCGGTCAACGCGGTGCGCGGCTTCCTCGACGCCGTGGCAACAGTGATCACCCGCGAGCGTCCCGGCCGCCTGGTGGTGTGCCGCGACGACGACTGGCGACCGCAGTGGCGCGTCGACCTGATTCCGTCCTACAAGGCGCATCGGGTGCTCGAGGAGAATCCCGGCGGCGAGCCAGACGTCGAGGAGGTGCCCGACGAACTCACGCCGCAGGTCGACATGATCTTCGAGATCGTCGACGCGTTCGGCATCCCGACCGCCGGAGCGCCGGAGTGCGAGGCCGACGACGTGCTCGGCACGCTGGCCGCCCGCGAGAAGCGCGACCCGGTCGTCGTGGTCAGCGGCGATCGCGACCTGCTGCAGTTGGTCCGCGACGAGCCGGTTCCGGTTCGGGTGCTGTATCTGGGCAGCGGTTTGGCCAAGGCCACGAAATGGGGCCCCGCGGAAGTGGCCGAGAAGTACAACGTCCCGGTCGATCGCGCCGGGCCGGCCTACGCCGAACTCGCGCTGCTGCGCGGCGACCCGAGCGACGGTCTGCCCGGGGTGCCAGGCATCGGCGAGAAGACGGCCGCGACGCTACTGGCGCAGCACGGCTCACTGGAGGCCATCCTCGCCGCCGCGAACGATCCGAAGTCCAAGATGAGCAAGGCGTACCGAACGAAGCTGCTCAAAGCCGCCGATTACGTCGAGGCGGCCGGCCCGGTCGTCAGGGTCGCCACCGACGCCGACCTCGACTGGTCCACCAAGTCCGATTCGCTGCCGCTGGCGGCCGAGCACCCGCGCAAGGTCGTCAAGCTCGCCGAGGCGTATGGCGTCACATCGTCGGTAGGCCGACTGCAGAAGGCCCTCGACGGGCTGCCCGACAGCTGAGCCGCTACTTGGGCCTGCCCACCTCGTAAGTGCCCTTGTCGTCCTGGAAGGTCACGGTCACCTGACGTTTGGTGCCGTCGATGCTGACCTCGCAATTGAACGTGCCGCCCTTTTCGACGGTCGGGTTCTGGCCGTCGTTGCACTTGACGTCCTTGACGTTCTTGGCACCGTAACCGTTGGCCTCGTCGGTGAGGATCTGTTGGACCCCGCTCTGGGCGGCGCCGATGTCGAGCTTGGTGGTGACGAAGAAACCGGGCTTCCAGAAGCCCAGCACGAGCACGACCGCGACGATCACCGCGGCCAGCAGGCCGATCACGCCGCCGACGACGGCCAGCGAACGCTTCGAGCCCTCCTCGGCGCCGGGCTGCTGATACTGCGGGTACTGGCCGTACTGCCCCGGCTGCTGACCATATTGACCGGGAGGCTGACCGTACTGGCCCGGCTGCTGACCATATTGAGGCTGCGGGTACTGCTGCCCGTATTGCGGCTGACCGTACTGCCCGGGCTGCTGATATGCCTGCGGGTTGTACTCGCCGGGCTGCTGACCGTACTGCTGCTCGGTTGCCGGGTACTGCTGCGGCGGCTGGTACGCCTGCTGCTGGTATCCCGGGTACTGCTGTGCCTGCTGCTGCGGGTCGTAGGCGGGCGGTTGCCACTGCGGCGCCGCCTGGGTGGGTTCGCTGCTCTGCTGCTGCCACGGCTGGTTGGTCGACGAATCGCTGGACGGCTGCTCCGCCGGCTGTTCCGGCTGCTGGCCGGACCATGACTGCGTCGGATCAGATCCCTGCGGTCCGCTCATCTCACTCCTTGTTCACCACGGCCGAGCCGCGAATACATCGGTGATTGCTCCCGACACACTACCCCGCATCAACAGCGACGACGCCCCGTCGAACGTCGTTGATCGCTCGTTTCGCGGTGGCTCGCAGCGCGGGGTCCGGCGCGGCGTTGCGCACCTGGTCGAGCAGGTCGAGCACCTGGCGGCACCAGCGCACGAAATCGCCTGCGGACAGCGGCGATCCGCTGCCCGTCGCGTCAGAGGCCGCCAGCGCGCTGGTCAGGTCGCCGGTCGTGGCCCACCGGAAGATCGCCGCGACGAAACCGTCGTCGGGCTCCCGACTCTGGCTGATGCGGTGACGCTGCTCGTCGGCGCGCAGCTCCGACCACAGCCGCCTGGTCTGGTTCAGCGCCCGCCGCAGCCGGCCCGTCGGAATGTCGACACCATCACGCCCGCCCGGCGTGTCACCGCGCGACTCGAAGAGCACCGCGGAGAGCACGCCCGCCAGCTCCGCCGCGTCGAGGCCCTCCCAGATGCCGCTGCGCAACGACTCGGCCACCAGCAGGTCGCTCTCGCTGTAAATCCGGGCCAACAGCCGGCCGTCGTCGGTGACCGCCGGATCGTCGGCCGGCCCGGCGATGAATCCGCGTTCGGTCAGTAGCACCACGATCCGGTCGAACGTCCGCGCCAGCGAGTTCGTCGCCGCAGCCACCTTCTGCCGGATCTGTTCGTTGTCGCGCTCGATGCGCAGGTACCGCTCGGCCAGCCGCGCCTTCTCCTCCCGGTCGGGCAGGTGGTGCGCCGGATGTGCCCGCAATTGTCCTCGGAGGGCGGCCAATTCGGGATCGATGTCCGGGTCGGCGCCGCTGCGCTTGCCCTTACCGGCCGGCACGTCGAGGCGCTCGGCCGCCGAGTTCAGCGCCGACGCGAGGTCGCGCCGCATCCGCGGGTTGCGGTGCTCGACCCGTTTGGGCAGCGGCATCGAGCCCAGCGGCGGCGACGCGCCCGAGTAGTCGGCGGACGAGATGCGGCCCGCCCAACGGTGTTCGGTCAGCACCAGCGGCCGCGGATCGTCCTCGTCGCGAGCCGGTTCCAGGACGACGGCCAGGCCGCCGCGCCTGCCGTGGCTGATCGAGATGATGTCTCCGCGGCGCAGCGACGCGAGCGCTTCGTTGGCTGCCCGGCGCCGCTGCAACCGTGATGCCCGAGACTGAGCGCGCTCGCGTTCGGATATCTGCAGCCGCAGGCGGACGTAGTCGAGAACGCCGGCGTCGGCCTCACCCAGTTCGCCGGCGATCTCCTCGAGCATCCGCTCGCCACGTTCGATGCCTCTGCGCAGCCCGACCACCGAACGGTCCGCCTGGTACTGCGCGAACGAACTCTCCAGGAGCTTGTGCGCCTGCGCCGGTCCCATCTGCTGGACGAGGTTGATCGTCATGTTGTACGACGGCGCAAACGAACTGCGCAGTGGGAACGTCCGGGTCGATGCCAGCCCGGCCACCTCGGTGGGCTCGACGTCAGGTGTCCACAGCACCACCGCGTGACCCTCGACGTCGATGCCGCGGCGCCCCGCCCGCCCGGTCAGCTGGGTGTACTCCCCCGGTGTCAACGGCACATGTTGCTCGCCGTTGAACTTGACCAACCGCTCGAGCACCACCGTGCGCGCCGGCATGTTGATGCCCAAAGCCAATGTCTCGGTGGCGAATACCGCTTTCACCAGGCCGGCGGAGAACAGCTCCTCGACGGTGTGGCGGAACACCGGCAGCATGCCGGCGTGGTGGGCCGCCAGCCCGCGCAGCAGTCCTTCGCGCCACTCGTGGTAGTCGAGGACGATCAGGTCGGACTCGGGCAGATCACCGCAGCGACGCTCGACAACCTCGGCGATGCGGGCCCGTTCCTCGTCGGTGGTGAGCCGCAGCGACGACCGTAGACACTGCTTGACGGCGGCGTCACAGCCCGCGCGCGAGAAGATGAACGTGATCGCGGGCAGCAGCCCTTCGCGGTCCAGCGTGCCGATCACGTCGGGTCGCGACGGCGGGCGGTACATGCTCGGCCTGCCCCGGTTGCGGCCGCGCCCGCGCGGCTGCCAGTCGACGAGCCGCTCGGCCTCACGCCGATGTGCGATGTGGCGCAACAACTCCGGGTCGACGAGCAACTCCCGGTCGCCCTTGACCGCTCGGGTCGCGCGGTAGTCGAACAGGTCGAACAGTCGCCTTCCCACGAGCACGTGCTGCCACAGCGGAACGGGCCGGTGCTCGTCGACGACCACCGTGGTGTCGCCGCGCACGGTCTGGATCCAGCCGCCGAACTCCTCGGCGTTGCTGACCGTCGCCGACAGGCTCACCAGCCGCACCTCGTCGGGCAGGTGCAGGATCACCTCCTCCCACACCGCGCCGCGCATCCGGTCGGCCAGGAAATGCACTTCGTCCATCACGACATACGAAAGCCCATGCAGCGCCGAGGAATTCGCGTACAGCATGTTGCGGAGCACCTCGGTGGTCATGACGACCACGTCGGCGTCGCCGTTGATCGACTGGTCGCCGGTGAGCAACCCGATCTTCTCCGGTCCGTACCGCCGCACGAGATCGTTGTGCTTCTGGTTGCTCAGCGCCTTGATCGGCGTCGTGTAGAAACACTTTCCGCCCGCGGCCAACGCGAGATGCACCGCGAACTCCCCGACGACGGTCTTTCCCGCACCGGTCGGCGCGCACACCAGCACACCGTGCCCGTTCTCCAGCGCCTCGCAGGAGCGACGCTGGAAGTCGTCGAGCGTGAACGTCAGTTGCTCGGTGAAACGGGCCAGCTCGCAGCCCAATTCATTAGGTGGCATCGTCATCGACCACGTACCGCGTCGACGTCGGCACGGCACTGGGCGCCTCGACAGGCTCGACCGGACCGATCGGCGCGGCCGCGTCGTCGGGCACGTCCTCGAGGGCGGCGCGGCGTGCCTTGCGCCGGTCGTGCACGCGGGCGATCTGAATCGCGACCTCGAGCAGCACCGTCAAGGCGGCCGCCAGCGACAGCATCGAGAACGGATCCGAGCCGGGAGTGAACACCGCGGCGAACACGAACAGCGCGAAGATCAGGCCGCGGCGCCACGCCTTCAGCCGCTCGTAGCTGAGCACGCCGACCCCGTTGAGCATCACGATCAGCAGCGGGAACTCGAAACTGAAGCCGAACACCAGCAGCAGGTTGATCAGGAAGCCGAAGTACTGGTCGCCGGACAGGGCGGCGATCTGCACGTCGCTGCCGACGGTCAGCAGAAAGCCCAGCGCCGTGGACAGCACGATGTAGGCCAGTACCGCGCCGGTGACGAACAGCGCCGCGCCGACGGTGACGAACGCGACGGCGAACCGCCGCTCCTTCTTGTACAGGCCGGGGGTGATGAACGCCCACAACTGATAAAGCCACACCGGGCAGGCCAACACGATGCCTGCGGTCAGCGCCACCTTCAACCGCAGCATGAACTGGTCGAACGGCGCGGTGGCGAGCAGACGGCATTCGCCGTCGGGCGCGATGGCTGCGCGTGAGGACGCGGGCAGCTTGCAGTACGGAGCGCGGAGCCAGTCCCCGAGGCTCGGCAGACCGAAGACACCGTGGGTGTACCAGATGAAGCCCACGATCGTCGTGACGACGACGGCGGCCACCGCGATCAGCAGCCGGGTCCGCAGCTCATGCAGATGCTCGACCAGCGACATCGTGCCGTCGGGATTTACCTTGGAGCGGCGCCTGCGGGGATCGAGTTTCTTGAAGAGTCCTGGGGTCTGCACGGCATGCCTACTGACGCGGCATCATGCCGCGGTTGGGTGACCGGTGATGATCAGGCCGGACGTTTGTCCGACGGCTGCTCGGTCACCGGAGCTGCGCCGGCAGGTCCCGCGGTTCCGGTGTCGAGCCGCTCCGAGGCGATCGGAGTCGCGGGCTCCCGCGCGTCCGGCTTGGAATCGGACTGCATCTCCTTGATCTCCGACTTGAAGATCCGCATCGACTTGCCGAGCGAACGCGCGGCGTCAGGGAGCTTCTTGGCACCGAAGAGCAGCACGAAGACGGCGATCACGATGAGCCAGTGCCAGGGTTGCAGACTGCCCACTTTGGTTACCTCCAGACGTCGCGGCCAGTCTACTCGCTGACCTCGTATGCCCTCAGCGCCGCGCTGGCCGACTCACGGACGCGCGCGGCCAACTCGGGCGGTTCGAGCACGCGCACGGCCGACCCGAAGCCGAGCACGAACCGGGCCATCCACTCGTCGGAGGCGTACGTCATCGCGGCCTCACAGGCACCGTCGGGCAGTTCGCGGACGACGCGCAGCGGGTAGTAGTCGAACATCCACGCCGCCGACCGGTCGACCCTCAGCAGTGCGGAAGGCAGCGACGGATCGGCAGGGTCGGCGTCGAACAATGAGGTGTCGGGCTGCGGCTGCACGGCCGGCGGCGGGGGCGCCGAGGGTTCGTCGAGGGCGTGCGCGTCGACGATGCGGTCGAACCGGAAAAGACGCACCCCCTCGGCCGACCGGCACCACGCTTCCAGGTAGCTGTGGTCGGCGACCAGCACCACCCGGATCGGGTCGACGACGCGGCTGGTCAGTACGTCGTGAGACGCCGAGTAGTACTCGATCGAGAGTGCCAGCCCGTCGCGTACCGCCTGACGAACGGCCGCGGCGGCCTCACTCTCGATGGGCGCGGGCTCCTCGACCGCCGCACCGTCGTGACCGACGGTGCCCGCGGCGGACTCGATCTTTGCGATCGCGCTGCGCGCGGCCTGCGGATCGACCATGCCCGGGATGTCGGCCAGTGCACGCAATGCCACCAGCACGCCCGTCGCCTCCGGCGATGTCAGCCGCAGCGGATGGTCGATACCCGCGGTGAACGTCACTTCGATTGTGTCGCCGGAGAATTCGAAGTCGATCAGATCGCCAGGCCCGTAGCCGGGAAGGCCGCACATCCACAATTGATTGAGGTCGTCCTGCAGCTGCTTGACGCTGACACCGAGGTCTGATGCCGCCTCGGTGTAGGTGATCCTCGGGTTGGCCTGGAAGTACGGGACCATATTGAGCAGCCGGACCAGTCGGGTCGAAACAGTCGTCACGATTGCACCGCCTGAGCGCGCAGCCGGGCCAGCACGTCCTCGCGCAGCGACTCGGGCTCCAGTGCCACCGCGTCGGCACCGTAGCTGGCGACCTCGCGGGCCAGCCGGTCGAACATGCCGATGTCGACGGTGATCACTTGGCCCGCCCGGCCGTTGTGCGTCTGCGGCGCCACCGTGGCGGCCCGTCGACGCAGTGCGGTGCCCCGGCCCTCGGCGATCCACACCTTGGCCTGTCCGCCGGACGGCCACTCCCCGACCGCGCGGTCGACGATCTCGCGCAGGTCAACGCCCGGTGGCCGCTGCACCGCCCCGGGCGGTCCGATCGCCGTCACCTCGGCGCCGATGCGCGAGAGCCGAAACGTGCGCGTAGCGTCGCGGTCGCGGTCGTGGCCCACCAGATACCAGCGGCCCTTGTCCGTGATGACGCCCCAGGGCTCCACCGTCCGAGTGGCGTACGGCTCGCTGCGCGACGGCCGGTGCGAGAACTGCACCGCTTGCCCGGAATCGATGGCGGACAACAGGATTCCCAGCACCTCCTCCGATCCGCGCAGGCCCGGCAGCACCGCGGTCGACGTGATCGCCGGCGCCGCGTCGACGGCGTCGATGTCGATGCCGGCCGCGCGCAGTTTCAACAGCGCGCCCTGAGTGGCGGTGATCAGTTCCGGGGATTCCCACAGCCGGGTGGCCACGGCGACGGCGGCAGCCTCGTCGGAGGTGAGTTCGACCGCCGGAAGCCGGTAGGCCTCGCGGTTGATCCGGTAGCCCTCCGTCGGGTCGAAGTGCGAGACGCGCCCGGTCTCCAGCGGGATGCCGAGGTCACGCAGCTCGTTCTTGTCGCGTTCGAACATGCGCGAGAACGCCTCGTCGCTGGGGCTGTCCGAATATCCAGACACCGTTTCGCGGATTCGCTCGGCGGTGATGAAGGTCCGTGTCGACAGCAGCGCGATCACGAGGTTCATCAGCCGCTCGACTTTGGAGATCGCCACTCGACACAGCTTAAGGCGTAGCGCCCGCACCCGTGACGGCGCGAGACTGCGGCCAGATCGGTGCCCCGACGAAATTTGCGATCTACCCGCAGTCTCGGCGGGTATGCCTACCCACCCGTCACACCGAGCAACAGTTTGTGGAGCTTTCCTCGCGATTCACCGCCCGATCGTCGATCGCTGTGACAGCTGAGGAGAGAGTGTCGAATCGTGTGACCTGAGCCGCCGGCCGCAGTCTCGGCGGGTAGGTATGACTACATCGAGGCGATGAGCCGCTTCACCCGCTCGTCGACCGACCGGAACGGGTCCTTGCACAGCACCGTGCGCTGCGCCTGATCGTTGAGCTTGAGGTGCACCCAGTCGACAGTGAAGTCGCGGCCGGCCTCCTGGGCGGCGCTGATGAACTCGCCGCGCAGCTTGGCCCGGGTGGTCTGCGGCGGTGTGTTGACTGCGGCCTCGATGTCCTCGTCGGTGGTGATCCGCGCGGCAAGTCCTTTGCGCTGCAGCAGATCGAACACGCCGCGGCCACGCTTGATGTCGTGATACGCCAGGTCGAGCTGGCTGATCTTGGGATCCGACAACTCCATGCTGTAGCGGTCCTGGTAGCGCTGGAACAGCTTGCGCTTGATCACCCAGTCGATCTCGGTGTCGACCTTCGCGAAGTCCTGGCTCTCGACGGCGTCGAGTTGGCGGCCCCACAGATCGACGACCTGCTGGATCTGCGTGTTCGGCTCGCGGCTCTGCAGATACTCGACGGCCCGCGAGTAGTACTCGCGCTGGATGTCGAGCGCACTTGCCTGCCTGCCCCCGGCGAGTCGCACCGGGCGGCGGCCCGTCAGGTCATGGCTGACCTCGCGTATGGCGCGGATCGGGTTGTCGAGCGAGAAGTCGCGGAACGCGATCCCGGCCTCGATCATCTCCAGCACCAGCGACGCGGAGCCCACCTTGAGCATCGTGGTCGATTCGGACATGTTCGAGTCGCCGACGATCACGTGCAGCCTGCGGTACTTCTCGGCGTCGGCGTGGGGTTCGTCGCGGGTGTTGATGATGGGGCGCGATCGCGTGGTGGCCGAGGACACGCCCTCCCAGATGTGCTCGGCGCGCTGGCTGAGACAGAACGTCGCCGCCTTGGGCGTCTGCAGGACCTTGCCCGCGCCGCACAGCAGCTGGCGGGTGACCAGGAACGGCAGCAGCACGTCGGAGATCCGCGAGAACTCGCCGGCGCGCACGATCAGGTAGTTCTCGTGGCAGCCGTAGGAGTTTCCGGCCGAATCGGTGTTGTTCTTGAACAGGTAGATGTCCCCGCCGATACCCTCGTCGGCCAGCCGCTGCTCGGCGTCGATGAGCAGGTCTTCGAGCACGCGCTCGCCCGCCCGGTCATGGGTGACCAGCTGGGTGAGGTTGTCACACTCGGCGGTCGCGTACTCCGGGTGACTGCCCACGTCGAGATATAGCCGCGCGCCGTTGCGGAGAAAGACGTTCGAACTGCGGCCCCACGACACGACCCGCCGGAACAGATACCGTGCCACCTCGTCAGGGCTCAGCCGGCGATGGCCGTGGAACGTGCAGGTGACACCGAATTCGGTCTCGATGCCCATGATCCGTCGCTGCACGTCATCGAGACTACTGGTTGCCCGGCTGCCGCGGTGGCCAAGCCGCGCCGATCAGAGTTGACAATTCAGCGCGAACACGTCAACCGCGCGTGCCTGTGGATAACTGGAGCGCCGGTGGCGGCAGAACTGCCAGCATGAGGCATGGGGGGCGAGCGGCCGACGGTGTCTCAAGCGCAAGCATGGCGGCCCGATTCGCTGCGTGAGGCCGCCGACCAGTTCTACGCGGCCGCGACCGACGTTCATGTCACGCTCGACGTCGCGGTTCAGGGCGTCGGCGCCAGCCACGAGTTCTGGACCGGTTCCGCGGCGGAGGCCGCGCGCCGCGATGCACTCGCTTTGGGCCGGACGTCGGAGGAGTTGGCGCGCGCCATGGTGCTGGCCGCCGTCGCGGCCGCCGACGGCGCCGACCAGATCGCCCGCGCGCGCAGCGACGTGCTCGATCTGGTGGACACTGTCCGATCCGAGGGCTTCGTCGTGGGTGACGACGGCATCGTCGCGGTTGGTGCTGACGCGGCGCAGCTGCTCGTCGCGTTGTCGGGCGGCAGCCGCCCGGTGGCCCACGACCTGCTCGGTGCGCGGGCCGCTGAGCTGACGCGGCAGGTCGTCGCCGCGCTGGACCGGCTCGCGGCCGCCGATGCCGACGCCGCGGCCGACATCGCCGAGGCTCTCGCCGCGCCGGTTTCGCGGCCTCCGGCCACGGTGCCCGCCGGGGCGGCGGTGCAGCCGGGTGATGTCGTCGCCGGGTGGCCGGCGATGAGCCAGGATCGCATCGCCGACCAGATCGCCGCGATGACCCCGGAGCAGCGGCAGCGGCTCGTCGACGAGTTTCCGCGGGAAGTGGGCAACACCGACGGCGTGCCCTGGGAACTCAGGGTCGCCGCGAACCGCACGAACATCGCCGAGGCGATCCTCGAGGAGCGCGACCCGGTCCGCATCGCCTTCTACCGCGGACTGCTCACCGAGATCGACGACCCGGCGGGCGGCGGCCGTCGCATCGACCGGCAGATACTCGCGTTCGATCCCGCCCGGAGCTCGCTTGTGGAACTGAACGGGAATCTCGCCGCTGCCGAGAGCGTCGCCGTGCTGGTTCCCGGGATGAACACCACCATCGAGGGGTCGGCCGCCAACACCGCGACCGCGCGTCGGTTCGTCGCAGGGTCACACGGCGCCGTCGCGGTGATCACCTACCTCGGCGGCCCCTTTCCCGGTGACGCCAACGTCGCCGCGGCGCTTGTCGAGGCCGCCGACCCGCGGTACGCATCGGCGATGGCGCCGCGGTTGGTCGCGTTCAGTGAGGACGTCGACCGCACCGTCGACGCGACCGGACGGCTGGTGCCGGTCACCTACATCGGCCACTCCTACGGTGGTTCGGTCCTCGGGACCGCAGAAGCGCTGGGACTGACGGCCGACCGCACTCTCTATGTCGCGGCGGCCGGCGCCGGTGTCGGTGTCGACGATCCCGGCGACTGGCACAACCGCAATCCCGACGTGCTGCGGTTCTCGATGACCGCCCCCGGAGATCTGATCGAGTTGGTCCAAGGGATTCCCGGCGGACCGCATGGCGCCGACCCCGACTGCATGCCCGGCGTGATCCGTTTGCGCACAGGACATTACGACGATGGGCGGCTGGTCGCCGGTCCCGCGGCACACAGCGACATGCTCAATGTGCCGTCCGATTCCTGGCGCAACATCCTCGCCGTGATCACCGGCGACCGCGAGCTGATCCAGGTGGCGGGCTGAGTCTTCGGATATTGCGGCCGGGAGAAACTCGGCGAGAATGGGCGGATGTGGTCGCGCAGCTCGCCGGTCGACGGGTTTCGGCTCGCTTACGACCGGTTCGGCAGCAGGGGCGCACCACCGGTGGTGCTGCTGCACGGTTGGCCCGGCAATCGCCACGATTACCGCCGGGTGGTACCTCTGCTCGGCGCGGCCGCCGACGTCATCGTGCCGGACCTGCGCGGATTCGGCGCTTCCGACAAACACGCGGTCGCCATCCGGCACTTCTACAGCGCCACCGCGCAGGCGAGCAGCATCATCGGTTTGATCAGGGAGCTGGAACTCTCGGACGTGGTGCTGGTCGGGTACGACGTCGGCAGTCGCGTCGCGCAGAGTGTCGCCCGGATGCAGCCGGATCTCGTGCGGTCGCTGGTGCTGTCCCCGCCGCTGCCCGGCGCCGGGGACCGCGTACTGACCGCCAAGGCGCAGAGCGAATTCTGGTATCAGGCGTTCCATCAGCTGCCGCTGGCGGCGCAGTTGCTCGACGGCAACGCCGAACTGGTCCGCGCCTATCTGCGGCACTTCTGGACGCACTGGTCGGGTCCGAATTTCGTTGTCTCCGAAGACGAACTGGAGCGATTGGTGTCTGACTACGGCCTGCCCGGCGCGTTCACCGCCTCGATCGCGTGGTACCGCGCGGGCGCAGGCACCATCGCACAGTCGCTCACCGAGCTTCCGCCCGATAGGGCAATCAAGATTCACGTGCCCACCGATGTCGTGTGGCCGCGGCATGATCCGCTGTTCCCCGCCGAGTGGTCGGATCGGCTAGGGCACTACTTCACCGACGTGGAGTTGCACTTCGCCTTCGACGCAGGACATTTCACGCCACTGGAATGCCCCGAGCAGATCGCCGAACTCGTCCTCATTCGCGCTCGACCCACCCCGGCCGTCGGGTGAACGGGTCTCGAGCAGAGCTACTCTCCTGAGCTCTCCGCGTCCTCAGTCGTCTCGGTGACCTCAGGCAGCAAGGCTTCCAGTGCAGCGCCGGTGATCCGGCGGAACGCGCGGCGCGGTCGATTCGCATCGAGGATGGCCACCTCGAGAGTCCACGGCCCCAGCACACGTTGCTCTGAGCCGCCGTTGCCGGCCGCCTGCAACGCTTCGACCGCAATCTTGACAGCGTCGTCCAGTCCGGCGTTCTCGGTGTAAGACTCGTTGAGCGCCGCCGCGATCGGATCCGTCGTACCGCCCATCACCACGAAGTGCGGCTCGTCGGCGATCGACCCGTCGTAGGTGATGCGGTACATCTCGGGCGGTTTCGTCTCCCCGTAATGCGCGACCTCCGCGACGCACAGTTCGACCTCGTACGGCTTGGCCTGCTCGGTGAAGATCGTGCCCAGGGTCTGAGCGTAGATGTTGGCCAGCTGGCGCCCGGTGACGTCACGGCGGGCGTAGGCGTATCCCCTGGTGTCGGCGTACTGGATGCCGCCACGGCGCAGATTGTCGAACTCGTTGAACCGGCCGACCGCGGCAAACCCGACTCGGTCGTACAGCTCGCTGACCTTCTGCAGTGAGCGAGAAGGGTTCTCGGCGACGAACAGCACCCCGTCGGCGTATGCCAGCGCGACGACGCTGCGCCCCCTGGCGATACCTTTGCGCGCGAGCTCCGAACGCTCGCGCATCGCCTGCTCAGGCGAGATGAAATACGGAAAGCTCACGAATCTCCCCGCGCATCTGTCGAACGGTGGACCGCATCGGGACCGAAAGTATCGGAGCGCGAGCGGTTGTCGATTACCTGACGGGCGAACTCGGCGATGCGTTCCTCGGGCACCTCCTCGGCGCCGTCGGCACCGATGATCACCGCGGTCGGATAGATACCGCGGACCAGGTCCGGCCCGCCGGTCGCCGAGTCGTCGTCCGCAGCGTCGTACAGCGCCTCGACGGCCACCCGCAACGCCGAATCTCCGTCGCGCACCTGTGAATACAGCTTCTTCATCGACGACTTCGCGAATATCGAGCCGGAGCCCACCGACTGGTAACCCTCTTCCTCGATGTTCCAGCCGCCCGCCGCGTCGAAGGACACGATCCGTCCGGCCGCTTCCGGGTTCGAGTCGTCGAGGTCGTAGCCGGCGAGCAAGGGCAGCGCGACGAAGCCCTGCAGCGCCGCGCCGAGATTGCCGCGCACCATGGTCGCGAGCCGGGATGTGCAGAAGGTCTACATCACCGACGACTACACCGCCACCGGCATCGCCGGTACGGCGGCGATCGCGGTGGAATTCGCTCGGCTCTACGCCGTCGAACTCGAGCACTACGAGAAGCTCGAAGGTGTCGCTCTGACGTTCCCCGGCAAGGTGAACCGGCTCGCGACCATGGTGCGCGGCAATCTCGGCGCGGCGCTGCAGGGCTTCGTCGCGCTGCCCTTGCTCGCCGGCT
>NZ_LZKP01000181.1 GCF_001672895.1 Mycobacterium sp. E740 | reverse complement strand
GTCGCGGACCAGCCGGTCGGTCTTGCCCGCCAGGAAGTCACAGAAGTCCAGCACGATCTGCCGGTGTTCGTCGGCACTCACCCGGCCGATGCACGGGGCGGAGCACTTGTCGATGTAACCCAGCAGGCACGGCCGATCGATTTGCCTGTGCCGCTTGAACACTCCGGCAGAGCAGGTGCGGGCAGGAAACACCCGGGTGAGCAGGTCGACGGTCTCGCGGATCGCCCAAGCGTGCGAGTACGGACCGAAATAGCGCACACCTTTGCGCCGCGGTCCGCGGTACACCATCAGCCGCGGGTACTCCTCGTTGAGCGTCACGGCGAGCACCGGGTACGACTTGTCGTCGCGGTACCTGATGTTGAACCGCGGGTCGAACTCCTTGATCCAGTTGTATTCGAGCTGCAGCGCCTCGACCTCGGTGTTGACCACCGTCCACTCGACGCTGCCCGCGGCCATCACCATCTGCCGGGTGCGTGGAGCCAGGTTGACCAGGTCGGCGAAGTAGGAGTTCAGCCGGCTGCGAAGACTCTTCGCCTTGCCGACGTAGATGACCCGGCCGTACGGGTCGCGGAACCGGTAGACCCCCGGCTCGACGGGTAT
This sequence comes from Mycobacterium sp. E740, assembly GCF_001672895.1. Taxonomy (GTDB): domain Bacteria; phylum Actinomycetota; class Actinomycetes; order Mycobacteriales; family Mycobacteriaceae; genus Mycobacterium. Next base: position 10,052 of record NZ_LZKP01000181.1, on the reverse strand, counting down.
CGACCCGGGAGCAGGTCGGTATGTCGCTGGGTCCGGCACGGATTCCAGGTTACTGCGGCCATCGGACGGCCCTGATCCTCTACCGTCGAGTGATGCGGATCCGCTCACTGACAGCAGTGATCCCGCTGATCCCGCTGATCGTGGTGCTGGCCGGCTGCGCTCCGGACCAGAGCACCGAACCCACCGCCGGGCCGTGCGCGCTGATCGATCCGCCGCCGGCCGCCACCGGCTATCGCACGGACATGACGCCCGTGCGCACCAGGAGCTACTCCGTCGTCACCGCGAACCCACTGGCCACCCGGGCCGCATGCGAGGTGATCCGCGACGGCGGCACCGCCGCGGACGCTCTCGTCACCGCTCAAGCGGTCCTCGGCTTGGTGGAGCCGCAGTCCTCCGGTATCGGCGGCGGCGGTTTCCTGCTCTACTTCGACGCCGGATCGGGCACGGTGCAGGCCTACGACGGCCGGGAGACCGCGCCGGCCGCCGCCACAGAGAACTACCTGCGGTGGATCTCCGACACCGACCGGACCGAACCGAAGCCGGACGCGCGGGCGTCCGGCCGCTCGATCGGCGTGCCCGGCATCCTCCGCATGCTCGCCGACGTTCACGCCGAGCACGGCAAGACCGAGTGGCGCGAGCTTTTCACCCCCGCCGTGTCGATTGCCGACGGCGGATTCGACGTCAGCCCACGCCTGGCCGCGGCCATCGTCGATGCGGCACCTCGACTCGGGGCCGACCCACAAGCCGCCGAGTACTTCCTCAACGATGACCGCAGCCCCAAGACCGCGGGCACCCGGCTGACCAACCCGGCCTACGCGAAGACGTTGGGCACCATCGCAACCGATCCCGATGCCTTCTACACCGGCGCGATCGCCCACGACATCGTCGCCGCGGCGGCCGACGCCTCCGGCGGTCGCACCCCCGGCCTGATGACCGTCGAGGACCTGGCCCGCTACAGAGCCGTCAAACGCGAACCGCTGTGCGCGCCGTACCGCGGACGGGAGGTCTGCGGGATGCCGCCGCCGTCCTCCGGCGGGATCGCGGTCGCGGCCACCCTCGGCATTCTCGAACACTTCCCGATGGCCGAGCACAAGCCCACCGACATCGATCGCAACGGCGGCCGACCCTCCGTCATGGGTGTCCACCTGATCTCGGAGGCTGAACGGCTGGCCTATGCCGATCGGGACAAGTACGTCGCCGACACCGATTTCGTTCCGCTGCCGGGCAACTCACCCGACACGCTGCTCAGCGGCGACTACCTCGCCGGGCGCGCCGCGCTGATCTCCGAACAGCACAGCATGGGTACCGCGAAGCCCGGCGAGTTCGGGCCGCCGACCGCACCGGCGCCCCCCACCCCGGAACACGGCACCAGCCATATCAGCATCGTCGACCGGCAGGGCAACGCAGCGTCGCTGACCACCACGGTGGAATCGGCGTTCGGCTCATTCCACATGGTCGACGGGTTCCTCCTCAACAACCAGCTGACGGACTTCTCCGCCGCACCCACCGGCCCGGACGGCAGCCCCGTCGCCAACCGCGTCCAGCCCGGCAAGCGGCCGCGCAGCACGATGGCACCGACGCTGATCTTCGACCAGTCGCCGGGCCGGCCGGCAGGCCGCGGCCGGCTGTACGCGGTGCTGGGTTCGCCGGGCGGGGCGGTCATCATCCAGTTCGTAACGAAAACCCTAGTGGGGATGCTGGATTGGGGCCTCGATCCGCAGCAGGCGGTGTCGATGGTCGACTTCGGCGCGGCGAACACGCCGAAGACGAACGTCGGCGGCGAGCACCCGGCCATCGACACGTCCGACAACGGCGACCACGATCCCCTGGTTCGAGGGCTGCGTGAACTTGGCCACCAGGTCGACCTCGCCGACCAGTCGAGCGGCCTGTCCGCGATCGCCCGGGACGGCGACGGTCTCATCGGCGGGGCGGATCCGCGCCGGGAGGGTCTGGTCATGGGCGACCGCCGATGACCCTCAGCGCGAGCTGATGTCCTTGTAGCGGTCGTGCAGGCGGCGGACCCGGTCCATCGCGTCGACGGCGCGTTCCTTGTCGATGGCTTGGATCGCCATCACCGGGACGTACTCGTCGTCGGGCAGGTCGACGCGGGCCCATCGGGCTCCGCGCGGGAAGGAGACATCAACGACATCGGTCCACGGAATGTCCTTGTCGCCAAGCAGGTTTCGCACCTGCATCCCAGAGGGGCCCACCCGCAGGCGGGGCCGGGCGAACATCAGCACCACACCGGCGAGGACCACGCCGAGCAGCGCGATCGCCACCTGGTCGGCTGTCCGGAAGATCACCCCCGTCGAGGCGATCTTGAGCAGCACGCCGACGGTGATGTGTGCGGCGAGAATCAGCGCCGCGGCACCGTAGGCGAAATACGGCGCCAGATGGGGGCGTATCTCGACGTCCCAATCATCCATCAGCGCGAAGGCCTCGCAGCGTCAGCGCCGTGGACAGCGCCGCTGCGGCCGCCTGGGCACCCTTGTCCTCAGCCGAGGACGGCAGCCCGGCCCGGTCCAGTGCCTGTTGCTCGGTGTTGGTCGTCAGCACGCCGTTGGCGACGGGCGTCGAGGCGTCCAGCGACACCCGGGTCAGACCCTGGGTGACGGCGTCGCACACGTAGTCGAAATGCGGTGTCTCACCGCGGATCACGACACCGAGCGCCACCACGGCATCATGTGTGGCCGCCAACGCCTGCGCCACGACGGGGATCTCGATGGCGCCCAACACCCGCGCCACCGTCGGGTCGGCGACGCCGGCGTCCGCAGCGACCTTGAGCGCGCCGTCGAGCAGCGCATCGCAGATGGTTTCGTGCCACGTGCTGGCCACGATCGCCAGCTTCAGCCCCGATCCGTCGATGGTGGGAAGATCGGGTACGCCCGTACCACTCACAGCGCTCCGCCGAGATCGGTCGGCCGCCGGTCACCGAGCAGGTAGACGCCCTCGTCGTAGTCGGCCATCGTGGTGGCCTCGTGGTAGTCGTCGAGACCGCTCAGGTCGTGACCCATCCGGTCGCGCTTGGTCATCAGGTACCGGATGTTCTCGGAGTTCGCGCGGACCGGAAGCGGGACGCGTTCGATGATGTGCAGCCCGTAACCGTCGAGACCGACCCGCTTGGCGGGATTGTTGGTCAGCAGCCGCATCGACCGCACGCCGAGGTCGACGAGGATCTGTGCGCCGATGCCGTAGTCGCGGGCGTCGGCGGGCAGACCGAGCTTGAGGTTGGCGTCGACGGTGTCGTCGCCGGCGTCCTGCAACTGGTAGGCCTGCAGTTTGTGCATCAACCCGATGCCCCGGCCCTCGTGGCCACGCATGTAGAGCACGACGCCGCGGCCCTCGCGGGCGACCATCGCCATCGCGGCGTCGAGCTGGGGGCCGCAGTCGCAGCGCTTCGAGCCGAACACGTCGCCGGTCAGACACTCCGAGTGCACCCGGACCAGCACGTCGTGGCCGTCGCTGGTCGGCCCGGCGATGTCGCCCTTCACCAGCGCAACGTGCTCGACGTCGTCGTAGATGCTGGTGTAGCCGACCGCGCGAAACTCGCCGTGGCGGGTCGGGATGCGGGCCTCGGCGATGCGCTCGATGTGCTTCTCGTGCTTGCGCCGCCACTCGATCAGATCGGCGATCGAGATCAGCGCGAGATCATGCTCGTCGGCGAAGATGCGCAGCTCGTCGGTCTGCGCCATCGCACCTTCGTCCTTCTGGCTGACGATTTCGCAGATCGCACCGGCCGGCTGGAGTCCGGCGAGGCGGGCCAGGTCGACGGCGGCCTCGGTGTGACCGGGGCGCCGCAGCACCCCGCCGTCCTTGGCGCGCAGTGGAACGACGTGCCCCGGCTTGGTGAAGTCGTCGGCGACGGCGGAGGGGTCGGCCAGCAGCCGCATCGTCGTGGCGCGATCTGCCGCTGAAATGCCGGTTCCCACACCGTTTTTCGCATCGACAGTGACGGTGTAGGCGGTGCCGTGCTTGTCCTGGTTTACGGCGTACATCGGCAGCAGCCCGAGCTTGTCGCAGATCGCACCGTCCAGCGGGACACAGAGGTAGCCCGAGGTGTAGCGGACCATGAACGCGACGAGCTCCGGAGTGGCCTTCTCGGCGGCGAAGATGAGATCGCCTTCGTTCTCGCGATCCTCATCGTCGATCACGACGACGGCCTTGCCCGCGGCGATATCGGCAACCGCGCGCTCAACAGAGTCCAGCCTCGTCACCACATCAGTATGAACCACCGGGGGTCAGATGTTATTGCCGTGCCCCTGAGCTGGGATTATCCGGCTAAGCCGAGGCAGCCGCGGACGGCGCCGGGTCTGCGACCGCGATGCTTACAGGAGCACTCGTTCTCATATCGACGTGGCCGTGGCGTCGGCGACGGAGATCGTCGAAACAATGTACGTTCCGGGCCGGGTCACTTGGTACAGGGTGCCGTCGTCGGCCAATCGCAGTGCTCCCCACCTCGGGCCTGCAACAGGCACGGAGGCGGTGGTGCCGTCCGGATAGATGACCGTCACGGTGGTGGTGTCCGAGAAATTCGAACCGGTCGATGTGGCTACATACACCGTCCCGTCGTCGTCAATCTGCACGCTTCCCCCAGTTCCGGTAACGCTTTTACTCGTGACCGTGCCGTCCGGGTGAAGAACTGTGACGGTGATAACGCCCCCGGAAGTGCTGAGTTGGGCAACGGTGCCATCGGCGCCGACCCGTGCCCCTCCGCCCGGGGCTCCGCTGATTGTTCTGCTGGTGGTGGTTCCATTGGGATAGACGACGGTGACGGTCGTGTTCTCCGGGTTCTGGAAGGTGCCGGTGAAGGTGGTTTGAGCGGCCGTGCCGCCGGCACCCACACTGCCGCCATACGACGGGTCTCCCGTGAACGGGCCCACGGCGGTCGTCGTCCCGTCACGGTGGAAGACTGTGACCCTGGTGCCACTCGCCGAAGTGGTGACAGCCATGACGGTGCCGTCCTCACCGACCTGCAACCCGCCGCCCGAGAAAACTCCGCTTATCGGCGCGGTGGAGGTAGTGGTGCCGTCGGGGTGGATGATGACGATGCTGGCCCCGCTGGTGTTCTGAAAACCCTGGTAGACGGTGCCGTCATCGCCGACCCGGGCAAGTCTCGGTTGCCCCGCGGTAAGCGGTGTACTTGTCATGGTGCCGTCTGGCCGAATGATTGTGACAGTGGTGCGATAGGGATCGGCGGCAGTGCCACTGCCGGTGTAAGAGGTTTGCGCGACGGTGCCGTCAGCGCCCACCAGCGCCCCTGAAGGATTGCCGGTTATCGGTTGGCTGGGTGTGACGGTGCCATCCGGATGGATGACGGTGACGGTCGTGCGATAGGGATCGGCGGTGGTGCCGCTCCCGCTACCGGTGGTGAGTGCCACAGTGCCGTTGTCGCCCACGAGGACTCCGCCGGCCACCCATCGTTCGCCATTCCGTGTGATCGTGGTCGTGGTGCCATCGGGATGCACCACCAGAACGGTCGTGTTGTATGGGTCGGCAGCGGTACCGCTGCCCGTGTAGAGAAGCTGCGCAGCGGTGCCATCCGCGCCCACTTGAGGATCACCCAGACTCATCGCATCGATGGTGGGGCTCGTTGTGGTGGTGCCGTCCGGATGGGTAACGGTGACAACGCTGTGGCTGGGGTTGGTGGCCGTGCCGTTGCCTGTCGACAGGGTATGCGCGATGGTGCCGTCTTCGCCGACAACGACAAAGCCCGCAGCTGTTCCGATGTCGGTGGTGTCTGTGACTGCGATGGCTACCGGATCGATGTCGACTTGAACCGGTTTGTTGGTCTGCAATCGTCCGTCGGTGGCGGTGATTGTGAAGTGGTCCTGCTCTACGGCCACAGTGCTGTAGGCATCGACCCGTTCTTGCTGATTCGGCGTGTAGGTGAAGGTGAACGCTCCGGGGCTGGTTCGCACCGGTTGGGAGACGGTTCCTGTGCCGTCGACAGGCTGGGTCACGCTGAGACCGATATCCGCCAGATTGGAATCGATATCAGTGACTGTCACTGTGTACGTGATTCGTCCATTCGCCGTATCGGGTGCGCTCTGATTGACCGAAGCGATCTGCGGACCATCGTTGACGGCGCTGACGGTGATCGTCGCAGTGGCGGTGTTGCCGTCGCTGATGCCGTCATTGACCTTGTAGGTGAACGAATCCGAGCCGTTGAAATCTGCCTTCGGGGTGTAGGTGAACGTGCCGTCGTCGTTGAGGGCGAAACTCGCCGCATTGGCCGGTCCCGACACCAGCACAGCATGCATGGTATCGCCGTCGGCGTCGGTGTCATTGGCCAACACATTGCCCGTCGACAACGTGATGTCCTCAGCGGTGCTAAACGAATCACCCTGCGCCACAGGAGCATCGTTGGCCGCCGCGACGGTGATCGCCACGGTGGCGGTGTTTCCGTCGACGGTGCCGTCGTTGACCTTGTACGTGAACGAATCCGAGCCGTTGAAATCTGCCTTCGGGGTGTAGGTGAACGTGCCGTCATCGTTGAGCGCGAAACTCGCCGCATTGGCCGGTCCCGACACCAGTACTGCGTGTTTGGTGTCACCGTCGGCATCGGTGTCATTGGCCAACACATTGCCCGTCGACAACGTGATGTCCTCAGCGGTGCTAAACGAATCACCCTGCGCCACGGGAGCATCGTTGGCCGCAGTGACGGTGATCGCCACGGTGGCGGTGTTTCCGTCGACGATGTCGTCGTTGACCTTGTACGTGAACGAATCCGAGCCGTTGAAGTCGGCCTTCGGGGTGTAGGTGAACGTGCCGTCGTCGTTCAACTGGAAGCTGGCCGCATTGGCCGGTCCCGACACCAGCACAGCGTGTTTGGTGTCACCGTCAAGGTCGGTGTCATTGGTCAACACATTGCCCGTCGACAACGTGGTGTCCTCGTTGGTCGAGAAGCTGTCGTCGACGGCTTCGGGCGCGTCGTCTCGCGGGATGACGGCGACGCTCACGGAGCCGATGTCGGTGCGGTCGGTGCTGTCGCTGACGACGTAAGAGAATGTGATGACGCCGTGGAAGTTCGGGGCGGGAGTGTAAGTGATCGTGCCATCGCCGTTATTGGTGAACGTGCCGACGCCCTCTGGCTCGATGAGACCGGTGACACGCAGCGTGTCGCCGGCGTCAGGGTCGCTGTCATTGGCCAGCACTGCGATCGTCACCGGCTGGTCCTCGTCTGTACTGGCGACATCGTCAACGGCGATGGGGTCGTGGGCCGCGGGGTTGACGGTCAGGTTGACGGTGGCGACATTGCTGACGGCGCCGGCATTGTCATTGATCGTGTATCGGAAGCTGTCCGGGCCGACATGGACGCCATCGGAGACGTAGGTGACGGTGCCGTCGACGTTCGGCGTGGCGCTGCCGAACGTGGGCTGTTGGGTGATGACAACGGAGGCTGGGTTGACCGCACCGTCCGCATCGGTGTCGTTCGCAGCGACCGGAATGTTCGTCGCGGCACCTTGTTCGACTGTTGCGCTGTCGTTCGTGGCCACCGGTGCCCGGTTCGGCGCGCCCGCGACGGTGATCGTGACCTTGGTGCCCTTGCTCACCGCGGTGCCGTCACTGGCTTGGTACTTGAAGGTGTCGGTGCCGGTGAACGAGGCGTTCGGGGTATAGGTGAACGAACCGTCGGCGTTGAGGGCCACCGTCCCGTTCTTGGGCTTGCCCGCCAGCGTCGCGCTCAACGGATCGAGGTTGGCGTCACTGTCGTTGGCCAACACCCCCGGACCGGCCACCGTCAGCGGCGTACCCACCGGTGTGGTGTAGCTGTCGGCGGCAGCGACCGGCTTGGCGTTCTTGGGCGGCTTGGCCTTCTTGGCCGTCGGCCCAACACCTTTCGCCGCTGCCAGTGATACCGGCGTTGCCACGGTTTCGGTGGGCAACGCAGTCTCGAGCGGTTTCGCCTGCGCGGTCTGCTCGCCCACAACCCGTTGAGTCTCGCGACGCGCCCACGCCAACGCCGCCAACAACACCGGCGAATCAGCCGGCACACCGCCACCACCGGGCATCACCAGCGGTCCCAACACCTTTGCGAGCACACCGGTCACATCGACAAGAGTCGAATCAACAACCGCCGGAAGCGACGTAGACAACGAAGCCGACTCCGAACTCGGCGCCGATGCCGACAACGACGACAGGCTGGCCGTATCCTGGGCGCGCGCCGACAAAGGCGCGACATCCGCCCGCTGCGCGGGCTTGATCGAAAGTGGCACCACCGCGCTGACGGCCTCGGCGGCCTTCTTCACGACCGTCGGAGCCGGCTCTTTCTTCGTCGCGACGGGCGGTGCCGTGACAGCAGCACTCTTCTTCTTGTCCGAATTACGGGCCACTGCCGGAGATTCGATCACTTCGGGTGGCGTCTTTACTTGCGGTGCAGCCTTTTCCGCGCCCGAGTCAGCGACCGCCGACGTGGATTCGGCTTTCTCTTTCGTGGTTTCTTCCGGAGCAGCGGCCTTCTTGTCACCGCCGGACGATTCGGCTCCCGTAACCCGGCTCGACGTCAGCGCCCCACCGGAACTGTTGACCGCCATCTCCGGCACACGCTGTGCGGGGGTCGACGCAGCCTCGGCCGACGAATCCGCGGACGCCTCTTTCGACGGCGTCACCGCACCGGGAACGTCATCGACCTTCTCTGCCGGCGCCGCAGCCGCCGGCGCCGGATCCGAGGGTGTGTCGGCCGAAGACGAATCATCGGCCAGAGCCAGACCCAGGTTCGGGCCGGCAACCACAGCCATCCCCACACCCAACGCCACCGCAAGTGCGCCAACCCGGCCCACATAACGCCCGTACCCCACCGTGGTCCCCTTCCCGCAGCAAACGACCACCTCAAGTCTGTCCTGACAAAGGCCTGTGAGGAATCAGGGATTTCCCTATGTGTTGAGACGAATTCAGAGCCTCGCTTCCCCCGATCGGCGGAGCTGCTCTCCCCCGCGAGAAGGACCGATCAGCGGACACGCTCGAGCGCAGAACAGCAATAGCTTCATGACCGAATTCGTCATCGCCGAAATACCTCGAAGGGAGCATCCGATGACCGACACCAACACCATGCATGACCACTACACCGTCATCAGCCGAGCCGGCGGGGTGCAGACCTCTCGCACCGTGATTGCCGGCAGCCCGGCCGACGCGGCGCAAACGCACCGCGAGCACTACCCAGGCGACATCGTGCGCGTTCAACAGGCAACGGCGTCGGTGAGACTCACGGCCTAGGCCGGCGGACCACTCAACGCGTCGTCATTCTTCCCGGGCGGGATCGACTACCAAGTCGGGTCTCGCCAGAAGACCGGGCCGTAGGTTGTCCATTGGGGGCAGTCCTCTCACTACAGTCCGTCCCGTCCGGGCCACCCCTTCAGTCAGCAGTCGAGTTGTACGACGGCGGCTCTGACAATGTCGTATGCCGCCGTCAGCGAGACACCCATTTCTCGGTAGACCATGTCGACCGCGGTCGGCGAGATGGTGCCGTTGTGCTCCGCCCGGCACACCCGGTAACCCTCGGCGAGCAACTTCTCGGGACTGAGCTGGGTATAGCGCGGCATCAGCTGTTGCAGGTAAGTCGCCTCGTCGGCGTGAGCGGGCGCCGCCGTCATGGCGAACGGGGACAAAACCGCCGCAGCGACAATCGTGCCGCCAACTGTCTTGCGCATGGTGACCACCTCCGCGGAACCTGTGTCGGACGTCATACCCCGAACGAGCATGAATCACTCAACCCTCGGATTCAAGTTTGCTACCCAACGCAACTAGTCGCGCGTCTGACCCTTTTCAGCTACTCCTCCGAACGCGTAAACTACGCGTTCATCAGGCGCTTTGCCTCTTAGCGGCACGCGTCGGATCAGGGAGGAAGGAACAGGGGAAATGTTTAGCTTTGACGACCCGCAGTTGCGGAAAGTCCTGACGGTAGTCGCGGCGGCGGGCGCTGCGGCGTTGACCTTCGTCGCACCGGCCGGCACTGGTTTGTCCCCCACTGGCGTGGCGGTCGCCCAGCCCGGCGGTGGTACTGACGCGCCAGGGGTCGACAACCGGCTCGGCGGCGACGTGCGCGATCAGATCAA
>NZ_LZKP01000180.1 GCF_001672895.1 Mycobacterium sp. E740 | reverse complement strand
AGCGAGCGCTGCACGATTTCCCTGGCCGGCCCGGACGCGTAATCGTCGCCGTAACCCCACTCCCGGGACCCGAACTGCCAGGTCCCGAGCCCGATCCGGCTGACCCGGCCCATTCCCTCGACGTCTAAGTACTTCACGAAGGCCACGGTACTGAACAAACAGATCGGTAACGGGAGGGTTTTGCATCCAAGACGCCGGGGTATTTGACGCGAGCTGCAGACAGTCGGCGTGTACCAGCGTTGCACGGTGTTGAACGGCTCGACAGGACCTCGAAAGGACCCAGCGCATGCTCGAGTTCATCTGCCCCACCTGCGGGCACTTCAGCCTGGAAGAGGCCGTTTGCGAGTCCTGCACCAGCGGGACCGCCGACATGGCGATGGCCAGCTAGCGATGGCCCTGCACCGCGCGCTGCACCCCTTCGAGTTGGTGATGGCGTCGACGCGGCTCTACTCGTCGTTGCCGGTGGTGGGTAAGCATCTCGAGCCGTTCGCCGGCCTGACCGCGATGGCGATGTACGGCCACCACTACGCCCCCGCAGCGGTGCGGGGCATGGTGTCCCGCCGCTTCGGGGCGGATCCGGCCGCTGCGGCACCCGCTGACGTGACCGACGAGCCTGCGCGCGGCACTCGAGTGCCGCCGTACCTGAGCTTCCGGGCGCAACGGTCCCGTTGCCTGTACCGCAGCTCGGTGCGTTACGGCGACCACCCGGCCCAGCTGCTCGACGTGTGGCGGCTGCCGGACCTGCCGCCCGACGCGCCGGTGCTGCTGTTCGTGCCCGGGGGTGCGTGGGTGCAGGGCTCTCGCGTCATGCAGGGCCACACGATGCTGCACCACCTGGTCAAGCAGGGCTGGGTTTGCCTGACCATGAACTACCGGGTGTCGCCGGTGAACCGCTGGCCACGGCACATCGCCGACGTGAACGCGGCGATCGCGTGGGCCCGTGCCAACGTCGACAAGTTCGGCGGTGACCGGGACTTCGTAGCCATCGCGGGCTGCTCGGCGGGCGGGCATCTGGCCGCGCTGGCGGCGCTGACCCCGGGCGACCCCGCGTTCCGCGGTGAGTTGACCGAGGACGCCGACACGTCGGTCGACGCGGTCGTCGGCATCTATGGACGCTACGACTGGCAGGACCGCTCGACGCCGACCCGCAAGAACTTCATGAACTTCTTGGAGCGAGTGGTGGTGGGTCGCAGGCAGTCTCGCCATCCTGAGATCTACGCCGCCGCGTCGCCGCTGGCGCGTATCCACGCCGATGCGCCGCCGTTCCTGCTCATCCACGGTGAGCAGGACACCATCATCCCGGTGGGGGAGGCGCGGAAGTTCCATGAGCACTTGTCCGCGGTATCGCGAAACCCGGTGCAGTACAGCGAAATACCGCGAGCGGGTCACGGCTTCGATCTCGTCGACACGTCGAACGCCAGGCGCTGCGCGGTCGAGGTGAGCAGGTTCCTGACCGGCGTGCGCGAGGCCCAGGTCTCCACTCCGGCCGCCGCCGCCGGCTGAACCCGACGGGCCGTGTAACTCGCGTCGCGGCGGGTAGCCACCCGGCATGCAGATCGTCGTCACCGGAGCTTCGGGCAACGTCGGCACCGCTTTGCTTCGGCGGCTGGCCGGAGACGGAGGCCACGAGGTCGTCGGGGTGGTGCGCAGACCTCCGGACCCGACGGGGGTGTATGCGCGTGTGCGCTGGCACGAACTCGACGTGGGGGAGCCGGACGCCGCACCTCGGCTGGCGCGGATCTTCGATGGCGCCGACGCCGTCGTACACCTCGCCTGGGGATTTCAACCGACCCGCAATACCGACTACCTGACCCGGACCGGTGTCGGCGGTACGGCGGCAGTCCTCGAGGCCGCGCACACCGCGCGGGTCGGGCGGCTGGTGCATCAGTCGTCGGTCGGGACGTACGCGCCGGGCCGGTACGGCCAGTACGTGGACGAGTCGTGGCCGACGACAGGAATCCACACGTCGCCGTACAGCCGGGACAAGTCCGCGGCCGAAGCGCTGCTCGACGATTACGAACGTCGGCACGGGGACGACGGAATACCGATCGCGCGGATGCGTCCCGGCTTCATCGTGCAGCGCGTCGCGGCCAGCGGCCTGATGCGCTACGCGCTGCCGGGTTACGTGCCGATGCGCGTGGTCCCGCTGCTGCCGGTGTTGCCGCTGGATCGCCGGTTGTGCATACCGCTCATCCACGCCGACGACGTCGCCGAGGCGTTCGTGCGGGTGATCGAGCGCCAGGCGAGCGGCCCGTTCAACCTCGCGGCCGAGCCGCCCGTCGACCGCGACACGGTCGCCGAGGTGTTGCACGCCAAAGCCGTGCACGTGCCGTCGGGTCTGCTGGGGACGGCGGTGGACCTCAGCTGGCGGGCCCGGTTGCAACCGATCGACCGAGGCTGGCTCGACATGGCGTTCAGCGTTCCGCTGCTCGACTGCGGGCGTGCGGAGAGGGAACTCGAGTGGCGTCCGAAGTGGTCGTCGGTCGAGGCGCTTGCCGACGTCATCGACGGCGTCGGGGACGAGGCTCACACCGAGAGCCCGCCGCTGCGCCGCCGGTCGTTGCTCGAACAGCTGCGCCGCGACCTCACCAAGGGGCTGCTGACGACCAGGCGCCTGCCGTAACCGGTGGTGTCCGACGAGATCGACTTTCGGGAACCGCGAAGCGTTGTACCGGGTATGACGACCGCCGCGAAACGCACGCCGGCCGGGCTGGCCGAGCGGCTGCTCGACATCAAGCGGATCTACCACGAGCCCGACATCGACAGGTTCGTGCGGGCCCGCGAGGTGCTGCAGCGGTTCCCGTCGGCCGAGCGCATCGAGGTGCCGTCACACCAAGCGATACCCGGTCTGTACGGCAACGAGGGCAACGTCGAGGACTGGGTCCGCATCAAGCGCGAGGTTCTCGTGCTGGGCGAAAAGAAGAGCTTGAGCGCGCGGCGCAACGAACGCTCCAGCGACTGGATCGCGCCGTCCACCGCGAACGGATGCGCGATGGCCTGTTCGTACTGTTATGTCCCGCGCCGCAAAGGCTATGCCAACCCGATCACGGTGTTCGCCAACATCGACAAGATCACCGGCTACCTCGAACGGCACGCCGCTCGGCAGGGTGTGAAGCCGGCGCCCAACCAGTGCGATCCCGTCGACTGGGTGTACGACATCGGCGAGAACAGCGACTGCTCGGTCGACGCGATGGTCTCCGACAACGTCCGCGACCTCGTCGACCTGTTCGCGCGAATTCCCAACGCAAAAGCCAGCTTTGCGACCAAACTCGTCAACCGCACGCTGCTCGACTACGACCCACGCGGCGGAACGCGCGTGCGGTTCAGCCTGATGCCTGCCGAGACCTCACGGGTGGTCGACGTCCGAACGTCGAAGATCGCCGACCGCATCGCCGCGATCGACGACTTCGTCGAGGCCGGCTACGAGGTCCACCTGAACTTCAGTCCCGTTGTCGTACACGAGAATTGGCTGGCCGACTGGGCTGAGCTGCTCGAGCAGATCGCCGACGGCACCAATGATCGGACCAAACGGCAGCTGGCCGCCGAGATCATCTTCCTCACCCACAACGAGGGTCTGCACGAGGTCAACCTCGGCTGGCACCCCAAGGGCGAGGAGTTGCTCTGGCGGCCCGATCTGCAGCAGCTCAAGCGCAGCCAGAGCGGGCAGTGGAATGTGCGCTACAAGAGCCCGTGGAAAGGCCGCTGGGTTGGCGAGCTGACCGACCTGATCGCCACCAAGCTGCCGGCGTGCCGGGTGCGCTACGCGTTCTGACGCCGCGTTGATTGGCGACTTGTGCGTGAAAACGATCGATCACCGATCGAAATCACTCACAAATCGCGTGGCTAGTCCGGCGGGTCCAAGAAGAGCTGACGATGATTTCCGGTCGCTGAGCCGGTCATCACCTGCGAACCGATTTCCCGCAGGAGGAACCGATGGCGACTATCCCTGACGCCCTGCCACCCGTCGTAGACCAGCAGACCTGGCGCGCCGCGCTCGACGAGCTGCGCAGGCGCGAGAAAGCCGCTACGCGGGAGCTGGACGCCATCGCCGCCCAGCGCCGCAGCCTGCCGATGGTGCAGCTGCCCGACTACACGCTGATCGGCGAACACGGCCCGGTCCGACTGGCCGACGTGTTCGAGGGCCGATCGCAGCTGATCGTCTACAACCACATGTGGACCGACGGCGCGGAATGGCAGTGCGGCGGCTGCACCGGCTTCACGTCGCAGTTCACCCGGCTGGAGTTCCTGGACAACTACGACACCCGCTTCGTCATCGTCACCAACGGCCCGATCGAGGAAGCGCTGGCCTACCGAACCAAGGTCGGCAACCAGATGGACTGGTACTCGTCGTCGCAGAGTTCGTTCGGCGCCGACGTCGACGCCGCGCCGGGGGAGGGCTTCGCGGTCAATGTGTTCCTCCGGGACGGCGACACCGTGTACCGGACATGGCATACGAACGGCCGTGGCACCGAACAGCTGAGCCACTCGTTCGCGCTCATCGACGTGCTGCCCTGGGGCCGGCAGGAGGAGTGGCAGGATTCGCCCGACGGCTGGCCGCAGCGTCCGACCTACTCCGGCTGGTTGGACTCGCCCGACATCGCGCGGGCGTACGGGCCGGGCACCGACGGGCTCCGCACCGACGCGGCGTCGAAATAGCATTCCTGGTCGCGATATCGCCGTCGCAACAGCCAGGGCTTCTCGTTCGCGGATCGGTTGTCTGCGTTAGGACCGCACCGCCGCTTCGGTGGCATCCTGGCTCCATGGAGTCGGTATGGGCCTGATCTTCCGCCTCGCCGAGCTGCTGATCGTGCTCGTGCCGCTCGTCGGCGTGCTCTACGGCGGATGGCGGGCGTTCTCCGCGGCCCGTACCCGGCAGGACACCGAACGTGAACCGTCAGCCCCCGAGCTGCAAACGCGCCCCACCCCCGCGGTCCCGTGGCAGGCGATCACCCGGGCGATCAAGGAACACGACCGCACCGACACCCGGTGGCTGGAGTACGAGCTGGACGTCGCGAAGTTGCTCGACTTCCCGCTGATGACCGACATGCGCGATCCGCTGACCGAGCGGTTCCACCGGACGAAGCTGCGCGCCGACCTGCTGCGGCCGGCCAAGGCCGAAAACCTCGTCGACGCCGGCGACGCCGCCCGCGAGTACGTCGACGCGGTCACCGACTACGCCACCGCCTTCGACGCCGCCGAGAGCGAGGCCGTCCGTCGTCGGCGCAGCGATTTCTCCGCCCAAGAGCAGCAGCGAATCGCCCGCGCCCAGAACGCATTACGCATCGCCGTCGACACCGCCGCCACCCCGCAAGAGCGCGAACGCGGTTATGACCTGGCCCGGCGCGAACTCGACGGGTTGATCGTGCTGCCCGAGCGCGCCCGCGCAGCGATCGAGCGCGGTATCGCCGGCGAGCTCGGCGGCTGAACCGCCGCTAGGCGCCGCGCCGCAGGAACTCGGCGAGCACCGCGCTCATCTCCGGAATGGCGCGTCGTGTGATGACCTCGTAACCGTGGGTGCTCAGCGTGGGCAGGCAGAGCAGACCGGCGCGCGGCGTGAGCGCGCTCGCCTTCGAATGCGACGCATCGGACTCGAACGCGCCGAGCACCGCCGGCTGGGGTGACAAACCGAGATCGTTCGCGATCTCGAGCAGCGTGTCGGCCACCACCTTGTCGTAGATGGTCTCGGCGTCGCTGTAGCCCACGATCGGGCCGCCGCTGCAGGTCGTGCCGTACTCCGCCTCCTTCGGGCCCACTTCGAGCGCCAGCGTCAGGTCTCCCGGCAGCATGTGGCTGGCGTACGAGCCGCCGACGCCCCCGATCTCCTCGCTCGTCGTGAACACCAGGTAGATGTCGCGCGCAGGGCGCTGGTCGCTTGCCGCCAGCCGGCCGGCGACATCCAGCAGGGCGGTCACCGGCGCACGGTCGTCCATGAAGTAGCACCCGATGTAGTCGTCGCCGACGTCGATGAGCGTGCGCTTGCTCCGGTGCACGCATGCCCGGGTGCCCGGTCTGATTCCAGCGTCAGCCAGCTCGTCGGGACTGTGGCCGGTGAACACGTACACGTGCGTCCAGTCCATCGCCTTGTCGCCCTGGTCGGGCTTGGTCTCCCAGATCCGCATGCTTTCTTTGGTCGTGTGCTCGGAGCCGAGCGTCAGCACACCGCAGATCGTGCGCTGGTCGCCCAGGATGTCGACCGGCCCCAGGCCGAAATTACCCGGGTACATCGTGCCCAGCGGCGTCATGTGCAAGCTGCCGTCGGACTCGATCCGTTTCACGATCATCGACAACTCGTCCATGTGGGCCATGACCCGAGCGGCCTGCGCTTCGCTGTCGGTGCCGCGGATGAGACCGATGACGTTGCCTGCTTCGTCGACCCACATCTCGTCGGCGTGCGGCTTCAGCTCGCGTAGGCAGATCTCACGCACGGCGTCTTCCTGGCCGCACGGCCCGTACGCGTGGAGCAGTTCTTGAAGCAGATCGCGGTGGGGCGCATCGTCGGTCGTCATAGATCTTGATATTGCCCCGGCGACGCCGCGCTAACCTTCGCGGCTCGGCGCCGCTAGCTCACCGGCGGGTGTGGATAGGGCGGCGGGACCGGCACGCACAACCCGGTGCTCGTGTCCAGCGCCTTGCCGTCGACGCAGAACGACGAGCAACCGTAGATCACACCGGTCTGGCCGGGCGGGCAGCAGCAGTTCCCGGGCTGGGCCGACGCGATGACAGGTGAAAAGGGTACGGCCATGGCGGCCGTGAAGAGCCCCGCGATCAGACACCGTCGCAACGTCATGACCAGAGTCTAGGACGGGATGATCACGTGCCACAGAAAGTTCGGTACTTCCCGAAATCCTCCGGGGCGGGCTCGGCGTAGCGCTGCAGGCCCGGCCGCTCGTCGCAGGGGGCGGTCACCGCGTCCAGCAACAGGTGCAGCGGTTGGAGGTCCCCGCCGGTCGCGGCGGTCAGCGCCTCCTCGACGAGATGGTTGCGCGGGATGTAGACGGGATTCGTGCGGTCCATCAGCGCGGCGTCCGGTCGCAGTGCGTGCCATCGCGCGAGCCACTCGTCGAAGGCGGCGAGGTCGAGGAACAGCCCGCGGGCGGGTTCGTCGGCACCGTGGGCCGCCTTCCCGAGCTGACGGAAGAACGACGTGAAATCGACGTGGCTCTGCTGCAGTTGCGCGATGAGGTCGTTCATCAGCGGCACCGCGATCTCGTCCGGAGTCGTGTCGGCAAGCCCGAGCTTGGCGCACATGCCGGCGGTGAGCGCTTCCTGGTAACGGGCGGTGAAGCCCTTCAGCGTGCCTTCGGCGAGCGCGACCGCCTGCTGTTGGTCGTCGGCGAACAGCGGCAGCAGCGCTTCGGCCAGCCGGGCCAGGTTCCACACCGCGATCGCGGGTTGGTTGCCGTAGGCGTAGCGACCCCACGAGTCGATCGAGCTGAACACCGTCTCGGGGTCGTAGGCCTCCATGAACGCGCAGGGGCCGTAGTCGATGGTTTCGCCGGAGATGGTCATGTTGTCGGTGTTCATCACGCCGTGCACGAAGCCGACGAGCATCCACTTGGCGATCAGCGCGGCCTGCACCGCGACCACCGATTCGAACAGCGCGACATACGGGTTGCCTGCCGTGGCCGCGGCCGGGTGGTGCCGCGCGATCGCGTGATCGGCGAGCCGCCGCAGCAGCTCGATGTCACTGGTGTTCGCGGCGAACTGGAAGGTGCCCACCCGCAGGTGGCTGCTGGCGACGCGGGCCAGCACGGCGCCGGGCAGGGCAGTCTCGCGCTGCACCTGACGTCCCGTCGCGACCACGGCCAGCGAGCGAGTCGTCGGGATGCCCAAGGCATGCATCGCCTCGCTGACGATGTATTCGCGCAGCATCGGACCGACGGCCGCCAGGCCGTCACCACCGCGCGCGAACGGCGTCGCGCCGGATCCCTTCAGGTGCAGGTCGCGCAGTTCTCCGGACGTCGTGGTGAGCTCGCCGAGCAGCAGCGCGCGGCCGTCACCCAGCCGCGGGACGTAACCGCCGAACTGGTGGCCGGCATACGCCTGGGCGACCGGGGTGGCGCCGTCCGGCACCAGGTTGCCGACGAGCAGCCGCAGGCCCTCGGGCCCGCGCAACCACGCGGCGTCGATGCCGAGTTCGGCGGCCAACGACTCGTTGAGCACGAGCAAGCGCGGGTCGGGCGCCGCCGCGGCCTGCCAGCGGACCGCCAACTCGGGCAGTTCCCTGGCGTACTGGTCGGCGAAGGCCACGGATTCGTTGGTGCTGTCGGGTGCGAGGCTCACCTTCTCCACAGTACGAGCAGCTTCGACGCGTTCTCATCTGTGAATCTGACGACGGTTGAAGGCCCGGTAGCGTCGTCAGATTCACAAACGAGTCGAGGTCATTTGCAGCAGCGGACCCCACTCGGCGAGCACCGCCGTGCGCGCGGCGGTGTGCGGGCCCTCCGCGTTGCCGCTCGCCGCGCTCACGAGCGCGTCGGCGAGGGTGAACAGCGGTACCTGGTGCTGCTTGGCCGCTCGGATGATCTCGCGGAACGCTTCGTCGACGCTGTAGTGCCGAAGCGCGATGAGGACCCCTTCCGCGGTGTCGAGGCGTTGTCGTCCGGGTGTCATGCCATCCGTGGTACCAACCGCAGGCGGCAACGCGGTAACCGAGCGCTGGGAATCGACTGGGAGCGCGGCGGCCGCGAGGCTTTGCTGACGCCGACGGCCGGTCTGTATGGTGAGGCTCCCGGGGAAAGCGCGAAGAATGTGGTCACCGACGACCTGCCGCGCCGCGGGAACAAACCGTCTGATGAGGAGAGCCCGGTGACGCTGAACACCATCGCGCTCGAGCTCGTCGCGCCCAACGTGGAGCGGGGTCACGAGCAGGCGCTGGAAGATGCGCACAAGGTGCTGAGGTGTTCCGCCGAAACAGGTCTCGAGGGCCGCATCAGGCACGTGATGATCCCCGGCATGATCGAAGAGGACGACGACCGGCCCATCGAGATGAAGCCGAAGCTCGACGTGCTCGACTTCTGGTCGGTCATCTCCCCCGAATTGGCCGGGGTCAACGGCCTCTGCACCCAGGTCACCGCGTTCATGGACGAGGCGACCCTGCGGCAGCGGCTGACCGACCTGTCCGGCGCCGGGTTCGACGGCATCGCGTTCGTCGGGGTGCCGCGCACGATGAACGACGGCGAAGGCGGCGGTGTCGCGCCGACCGACGCCCTGTCGATCTACGCCGAGCTGGTGCCCAACCGCGGGGCGATTCTCATCCCCACGCGCGAGGGCGAGCACGGCCGGTTCAACTTCAAGTGCGACCAGGGCGCGACTTACGGCATGACGCAGCTGCTGTACTCCGACGCGATCGTCGGTTTTCTGCGTGCCTTCGCCGAACAGACCGCGCACCGGCCGGAGATCCTGCTGTCATTCGGCTTCGTGCCGAAGCTGGAGAGCAAGGTCGGGTTGATCAACTGGCTGATCCAGGATCCGGGCAACGCCGCGGTCGCCGAAGAGCAGGAGTTCGTCAAGCAGTTGGCCGCGACGGACCCGGTCGAAAAGCGCAAGCTGATGCTCGACCTGTACAAGCGGGTGGTCGACGGGGTCGGCGAGCTCGGCTTCCCGCTGAGCATTCACCTCGAGGCGACCTACGGGGTGTCGGTCCCGGCGTTCGAGACGTTCGCCGAAATGCTCGACTACTGGGCGCCCGACAAGTCCTGACAGCGTTTTCGGCGGCGCCGCAGCGGGAATCTGCGGTTCCATGAGCAGCCTCGTCAAGCGTGCCGAGCGCGGCGTGGGTCGGCTCAGATTCGATCGCGACTCCGCGCTCGCCCTGGCGAAGGCCGCGATCTCGTCGACGACCGCGTGGGTGCTGGCCACCCAAGTGTTCGGCGGCGCGCACGCGTCGTTCGCAGCGTTCGCTGCACTGTTGCTCGTCGGGATGACGATCGCCGACTCGGTGGGGATGGCGATGAGGTACACCGCGGCGATGCTCGTCGGTATCGGACTGGTCGGCGGCGCGGTGTGGTGGTGGGGAGTGCACCTGTGGCTGTTCCCGCTGATTCTTGTCATCGCGCTGGCGATCGGGCGGTGGCACCGGCTCGGCGGCCAAGGAGTCAACGTGGCGGTGGCGGCGATCTTCGCCTACGGGGTCTTCGCGCTGCCCTCCGTCGGCCCGACCCACCGGAGCCCGCTACCGAGCATCGCCGGCATGGTGGTGCTCGGCGCGGTCGTCGCGCTCGCGGTGACGCTGATAGTGGCGCCGCCGCTGCGTTACCGCAGCGCTCGACACGCGGTCGCCTCGCTGAGCGGGTCGCTGACCGATCTGCTTTCGGACATGACCGAGACCCTGGCCCGACGTTTTCCGGACGGGCACGCCGTCCGCGGCTGGCGGCGTCGGGCCGAGGCATTGCCGGACAAGGCTTCTCAGGCCAGGCAAACGGTCGACCACGCGCTGCACACGTCGAAGCTCAACCCGCGGCGCCTGTTTGTTCACGACCACTCTGACGTCGGCGGTGACCGGCTCGCGATCCAGGCGCTCGAACGCATCGCACAGCAACTGCGGTCGGTGGCGGCCGGCCTGGAACGTGCTGTCGAGCGTGACGACCGGGGACAGGAGCACGAGGCGTTCCTCCATCGCTACGGCGCGCTGTTGGCGGCGGTGCGCGACGCGGTCGTGACGCTGGGTGACGGGTCCGGCGCCGACGGCAACGGCTCGCCGCTGGCCGACGAAGCCCGCCGGTGCCAGACGTCGCTCGACGAGCTGGCTGACTTCACCCGCGGTCATGTGCTCGACCAGCCCACGCAGTGGGCCGTTTACCGCGGGCTCCACACCGATGCCGAACGCCTCTGCGAGGAGGTCCACTCGGCGAGCGACGCCTATTGTGACGCGAGTGTCCGAAGCGTCGATCGGTGAGTTGCGGGCGCGTCTCGACGCACTGACGATCCGCGACGCGGCCCGCTTCGGCCGCCGCCTCAGACAGTTACGCGCCGCGTCGCCGGAGCAGGTCGCCAAGCTCGCCGAGCAGATCACCGCGGCCGAAGCGCTGGTCGCCACCCGCGCGGCAGCGGTCCCGGCGATCACCTATCCCGACCTTCCGGTCAGCGAGCGCCGTGACGAGATCGCCAAGGCGATCTCGGAGAACCAGGTGGTGATCGTCGCCGGCGAAACCGGCTCCGGGAAGACGACGCAGCTGCCGAAGATCTGCCTCGAGCTCGGCCGTGGTGTGCGCGGCACCATCGGGCACACGCAACCGCGCCGGCTGGCCGCGCGCACCGTCGCGCAGCGCATCGCCGACGAACTGGGCAGCCCGCTGGGCGACACGATCGGTTACACCGTGCGCTTCACCGACCAGGCGAGCGACCGCACCCTGGTCAAGCTCATGACCGACGGCATCCTGCTGGCGGAGATCCAACGCGACCGCCGACTGCTGCGTTACGACACACTGATCCTCGACGAGGCCCACGAGCGCAGCCTCAACGTGGACTTCCTGCTCGGATACCTGCGTGAATTGCTGCCTCGCCGGCCGGATCTCAAGGTCATCGTCACGTCCGCGACGATCGAACCCGGGCGGTTCGCGAAACACTTCGGCGGTGCCGAAAATGTACCCAGCGGCGGTGCGCCGGTCGTCGAGGTGTCCGGGCGCACGTACCCGGTCGAGATCCGTTATCGCCCACTGGAAGTCGCGGTGCCGGTGGATGACACCGATGATCCGGACGACCCCGAGCACGAGCTGGTGCGCACCCAGCTGCGCGACCAGACCGAGGCCATCGTCGACGCTGTTGCTGAGCTGGAGGCCGAGCCGCCCGGCGATGTGCTGGTGTTTCTGTCCGGTGAGCGCGAAATCCGCGACACCAGCCAGGTTTTGAGCGGTGCTGTCGATGCCAACACCGAAGTGTTGCCGCTGTACGCCCGCCTGCCGACGGCCGAGCAGCAGCGGGTGTTCCAGCCCAGCCGCAGCGCGCGCCGTATCGTGCTCGCGACGAACGTCGCCGAGACGTCGTTGACGGTGCCCGGCATCCGCTACGTCGTCGACCCCGGCACCGCGCGCATCTCCCGCTACAGCCGTAGAACCAAGGTGCAGCGGCTGCCGATCGAACCGATCTCGCAGGCATCCGCCGCACAGCGGGCCGGGCGCGCGGGCCGGACGGCGCCCGGCGTGTGCATCCGGCTGTACTCCGAGGAGGACTTCGCGGGGCGCCCGCGCTACACCGACCCCGAGATACTGCGGACGAACCTGGCGGCGGTCATCCTGCAGATGGCGGCGTTGAATCTCGGTGACATCGAAGGCTTTCCGTTCCTGGACCCGCCGGATCGACGCAGCATCCGCGACGGCGTGCAGTTGTTGCAGGAACTCGGTGCGTTCGACGCCGAACGCCGGATCACCGACATCGGCCGGCGACTCGCGCAGCTGCCGGTCGACCCGCGCCTGGGCCGGATGATCCTGCAGGCCGACGCCGAGGGCTGCGTGCGCGAGATTCTGGTGCTGGCCGCCGCGCTGTCGATTCCCGATCCGCGGGAGCGGCCCGCCGAGCGCGAGGAGGCTGCGCGTCAGAAGCACGCAAGGTTCGCCGATGAGCACTCGGATTTCGTCTCGTACCTGAACCTGTGGCGTTATCTGAGAGGGCAACGAAAGGAACTGTCCGGCAACGCCTTCCGCCGGATGTGTCGGGAGGAGTTCCTGCATTACCTGCGGATCCGGGAATGGCAGGACCTGGTGGGCCAGCTGCGCAGCATCGCGAGGGATCTGGGCATCCGCGAATCTGACGAGCCGGCCGATCCGGCGAGCGTGCACGCCGCGCTGCTCGCCGGCCTGCTGTCACACGTCGGTTTGCGGGAGGGCGACGGACGCGAGTACCTGGGCGCGCGCAACGCGAAATTCGTCCTCGCACCGGGATCGGCGCTCAGCAGACGTCCGCCGCGCTGGGTCGTCGTCGCTGACCTCGTCGAAACCAGCCGGCTGTTCGGTCGTACCGGGGCACGCATCCAGCCCGAAGTCGTCGAGCGAATCGCGGGCGACCTGGTGCAGCGCACCTACAGCGAGCCGCACTGGGATGCCCAGCGCGGCACCACGATGGCCTATGAGCGGGTGACACTTTACGGGCTACCGTTGGTGGCACGCCGCCGCGTCAACTATGCGCGGATCGAGCCAGAGTTGGCGCGCGAGCTGTTCATCCGCCATGCGCTCGTGGAGGGTGATTGGCAGACGCGCCACCACTTCTTCCGCGACAACGCTCGACTGCGCGAGGAGTTGGAGGAACTCGAGGAGAAGGCGCGCCGGCGCGACCTCCTCGTCGGCGACGACGAGATATTCGACTTCTTCGACTCCCGCATTCCGCCGAATGTGGTGTCGGCGCGGCACTTCGACACCTGGTGGAAGAAGCAGCGGCATCTGACCCCCGATCTGCTCACCTTCACGCGCGACGACCTGTTGCGGAGCGACGACGGCGCCGACGGGCAGCTGGACGCGTGGCAGGCCGGCGATCTGTCGCTGCCGTTGAGCTACCGCTTCGAGCCGGGCGCCGAAGACGACGGCGTGACGGTGCACGTGCCCGTCGAGGTTCTTGCCCGGCTCGGCGGCGACGAGTTCGCCTGGCAGGTCCCTGCGCTGCGTGAAGAACTGGTCACCGCGCTCATCCGGTCCCTGCCGAAAAGCCTGCGCCGCAACTTCGTTCCCGCTCCGGACACGGCCCGCGCGGTGCTTTCGGGCATCACACCCGGAGCCGAACCACTGCTCGACGCCGTGCAGCGCGAGTTACAGAAGCGGACCGGCGTACTGGTGCCGATCGACGCCTTCGACCTCGACAAGCTGCCGTCGCACCTGCGGGTGACCTTCGCTGTCGAGAACGCCGACGGTACCGAACTCGCCCGCGGCAAGGACCTCGACGCGCTGCAGCAGCAGCTCGCCGTTCCGGCGCGCCGTGCGGTTTCCGAAGCGGTCGGTGAATTGGAGCGGACCGGATTACGTTCGTGGCCCGAGGATCTGGACGTCCTGCCACGAACGGTCGAGCGCACCGTCGGGGGCCACCGCGTACGCGGATATCCGGCCCTGACCGAGACGCGCAGCGCTGTCGACGTGCGTGTGTTCGCCACAGCAGCCGAACAGCAGGCCGCGATGGGACCCGGCACGCGCCGGCTGCTGCGCCTTGCGATCCCGTCGCCGGTGAAAGCCGTTGAACGGCAACTGCAGCCGCGGGCCCGATTGCTGCTCGGCGCCAACCCCGACGGCTCGCTGCAAGCGCTGCTCGACGACTGCGCCGACGCCGCGACCGACGTGTTGGCGCCAACCCCGGCGTGGTCGCGGGACGAGTTCACCGCGTTGCGTGATCGCGTCGCGACCGGGCTGGCGTCGACCACCGCGGCGATCGTCACGCGTGTCGAGTCGGTGCTCACGGCGGCACACGACGTACAGGTGGCATTGCCGTCGTCGCCGTCCGCCGCCCAGGCCGACGCGATCGCCGACGTGCGCGCCCAGCTCGAGCGGCTGCTGCCGCAGGGATTCGTCACCGCCACCGGTGCGGCGCAGCTGGCCGACCTGAGCCGCTATCTCATCGCGATCGGCAGGCGGCTGGAGCGGCTGCCGCATGCGCTTCAGGCGGATCGCGAGCGGATGGACACAGTGCATGCGGTGCAAGACGCCTACGACGAGTTGGTGCGCGCACTGTCGCCCGCGCGCGCCGCGGCCGCCGAAGTCCGAGACATCGCACGGCAGATCGAGGAGTTGCGCGTCAGCCTCTGGGCGCAGCAGCTCGGCACCCCGCGTCCGGTCAGCGAGCAGCGCATCTACCGCGCCATCGACGCAGTGGCGCCCTGATCCGAAAGCCACATAGCGAAGCCCGCGCTGTCGAACTGATCCGATCCGCGAAGACTTGCCGCGATTCGGCCCTTTCCACACATATGTCCACCTACGAAGCGGGAACCTCTTCGCCAAGATGTGAGGAGCGGTATGACAGCGACACTCGAACGTTTGCCGGCGGACGGCGATGCCGGAACCACTGCTTGTGATTCCGGCTACGGTGACATCCCGGACCTGCTCCGACAGCTTGCAGAACTCCCCGCCGGTTCCGTGAGACGCACCAGGATGCGCGAAGACGTGATTCGTCGGTGCCTGCCCTTGGCGGAGCACATCGCGCGCCGCTACGAGCGCAGAGGTGAGTCGCGGGACGATCTGGTGCAGACCGCGCGCGTCGGGTTGCTCAACGCTTTGGACCGATTCGATCCCGACTCCGGCAACGACTTCCTCGCGTTTGCGGTGCCGACGATCACGGGTGAAGTCAAGCGGTATTTCCGGGACAGCGGATGGGCGATGCACGTGCCGCGGCGGCTGAAGGAGTCGCGGGCTCAGGTGTCGACCGCGACGGCCGAACTCAGCCAGCGCATGGGCCGTGCGCCGACCGCCTCCGAACTGGCCGGTGCGCTCGACATGGACCGCGACGAAGTCGTGCAGACGCTGATCGCGGCACAGTGCTACCGCACCCGGTCATTGGACGCTCCGGCGATCAGCGACGCTGAGGGCGGGCCTTCGATCGTGGACGGGCTGGGCACCCTCGACAGCGATATCGATACCGTCGAGTTCCGCGAGGCGCTGCGCCCGCTCGTCGCGAAACTGCAGCCGCGCGAACGCGAGATCCTCACGATGCGATTCTTCGGGTCGCAGACGCAGACCCAGATAGCGCAGCGACTGGGCATTTCGCAGATGCATGTGTCGCGGCTGCTCGCGCGCAGCCTGGCTCAGCTGCGCGCCGGCCTAGCCGAATAGCTGCACAGTTCACCGCAGACGCTCGCGTGCGGTAGGCATAGACGCATGAACGCATCTGTGGCCCGCCGCGGCGCGATCGCCCTGCTTGCCGCCATCACCGTGGCGTGTGGCGGCTCGCCGCCGACCGCTCAGAGCGACGCGCCCGCGCCGGTGATCAAACCTGTTGTGCTGGGCGAGATTCCCCACGACAGCACGGCGTGGACGGAGGGACTCGAGTTCGACGGGCCGGCCTTGTACGAGGGCACCGGCATCGCCGGCCGGTCACAGGTCCGCGAACTCGATCCCACCACCGGAGCCGTGCGCCGCTCGGCCGCCACCCCGAACGACTACTACGGCGAGGGCATCACCGTCGTCGACGACCACATCTGGGAACTGACCTGGCGCGACGGCGTCGCGGTGGAATGGAACAAGGCGACGCTGACGCCTCGGCGGGAGGTTCCGGTCGACGGCGAGGGCTGGGGGCTGTGCCGAGACGGCAACAGGGTGATCCGCAGCGACGGCACCGACCGCCTGCACTTCCACGATCTGGCGACGTTCGCCGAGACCGGCTCGGTAGCGGTCACCCGAGACGGACAGTCGCTCGGCGAGCTCAACGAGTTGGAGTGCGTCGACGGTCAGGTGTGGGCCAACGTGTGGCAGACCGACAGCATCGTGCGGATAGACCCGGCAACCGGCACGGTCAACGCCGTGGTCGATGCCGCCGGGCTGTGGCCCGAGCACGACGGCAGCCGCGAGAAGGTGCTCAACGGCATCGCGCACATCGCCGGTGACGAATACCTGCTGACCGGCAAATTCTGGCCGAAGATGTACCGCGTGCGGCTGCAGCCCCCGGCGTAGGTTCCGGCCCCCGAAGTTTGCATCCGGGCCGGACCGTCAAAGCAAGGTGTCATGACCGTCCTCGACAACGCCAGGGGCGCGGCGACGCAGGTCGTCGAGCCGTTCGCCGGGTTGTACCGCCGCACCGGCGCCGATCTGCCGTTCAGCGACCCGCTGGTCTCCCACGGCACCGAGATGGAAGGCTGGTTCTGGCGGCTCACCGATGCGGCCTCGGGGCGCGTCGTCGTCGCACTGTTCAGCGTGAACAAGCATCCCGACGGGGACTGGGCCACGACCGCGGTGGCGCTGCACCCGGGCGACCGGGTGTACAGCGCGGAGCTGGACCGGGCGAGCGCAGGGGCCGACCCATTCACGCTCGATGCCGGCGATGGCCGGTTCCATGCGACATACGACCGGCTGCACGTCGACCTGCCAGGGGTGCGCGTCGACATGCGGTTCGATGACCCCGTTCGGTGGCCCAAGGCGCTCGCCGGGGGTGGTCTTGCGTCGGTCGTGCCGTTCCTCAACCAGTACTGGCACCCCTACCGTCTCGGCGGAAGCGCAAGCGGCACCGTGGAATTCGACGGTGATCGCTGGGATTTCGACAAGGCCAAGCTCTACACCGAGCGCAACTGGGGCGCGGGTTTCCCGCAGCGGTGGTGGTGGGGCCAGGCGCACGACTTCGGCACCGACGACGTGTCGGTTGCCTTCTCGGGTGGTCTGCTCGCGCTCGGTCCGCTCAAGAGCGACGTGGCCGGGGTCGTCGTCCGGCTGGGCGATCGCGTGCTGCGCATGACGCCGCCGACGGCGTGGGTGCGCTCCGAAATCGGGGAGCGCACGTGGAGCCTGCACGCGACGTCGCTGCGCTACCAGGTCGAAATCCACGGCGACGGAACGCATCTCGAGCCACACGCGCTCCCGGTGCCGCTACCCGCCGAGCGCCGCAACGTCGACACCGACTTCGAGCATCTGAGCGGGCGCCTGCGCTGCGTGGTCAAGCAGTTCGGGCGGGTGATCTTCGACGGGCAGTCCGAGATCGCGGGTCTGGAGGTCGGCAGCCTGCCGGATGCCTAGGTTGGATGGCCCGACTCCTCAGCGCGACCTTCGGCCGCTTGATCGTCGTCGGGCTAGGCTGCATGCATGCAGGCCGGGCACCGTCCGCGCGTCGTCATCGCCGGGTTGGGCGACAGCGGTGTGCTGACCGCGATCAAGCTTGCTCGGCACGCCGACGTTGTCGGCATCTCCGCCAAGCCGGGCCTGCTGAGCGGTCAGGAACTCGGCATGCGGCTGAGCCGGCCGAACGACTGGATCCGGTACAACTGGATCACGTTCGACCGGTTTCGCGGCCTCGACTCCGTGCGAACCGTGCACGGCACGCTGACCGGGGTCGACCTCGAAGCGCGAAAAGTGCTCGTGCAGTTGGCGAATGGCGCGCTCACGGCCGAACCCTATGACGCGCTGGTCATTTCGACCGGAGTCACCAATGGCTTCTGGCGTCGACCGCTCGTCCAGACCGCCGGCGAAATCGACACCGATATACGAGCGGCGCACCAGCGTCTGGCCGCGGCCCGTTCCGTCGTCGTCATCGGCGGTGGCGCGGCCGCGGTGAGCAGCGCCGCGAACCTCGCCAGGACATGGCCCGACAAACGCGTGCAGTTGTACTTCCCCGGCGAACGTGCGCTGGTGCACCACCACGCCCGCGTCTGGGACCGGGTCAGCCGTCGACTGGCCGAGCTGGGCGTCGAGACGTACGCCGGTCACCGGGCAGCGCTGCCGGACGGTTTCGGTTGCGACGAGATCACTTCCGGACCGGTGCAGTGGAGCACCGGCCAGGCGGACACCGTCGCGGATGCCGTGTTGTGGGCGATCGGCCGGGTCCGGCCCAACACGCAGTGGCTGCCGCCCGAGCTACTCGACGAGGACGGCTTCGTTCGCGTCACACCGGCGCTGCAGGTGCCCGGCCGGCGCGAGGTGTTCGCGATCGGTGACGTCGCGGCGACCGACGCCCTGCGCTCGTCGGCCCGCAACCGCGCCGACGGCCTGTTGGCGCGCAACATCCGCGCCGAGTTGGCGGGCCGACCGCTCCGTGCCTATCGCCCGGCGAGCCGTCGCTGGGGTTCGGTGCTCGGCCCGCAACCCGATGGGCTCGAGGTGTTCACGCCGCGCGGACAGGCATTCCGGTTCCCCGGTTGGTCGATCGACCGGGTGCTGATGCCCTGGATCGTCTGGCGCGGGTTCTACCGCGGCGTGCGTGGCAGCTCTGACGTGATGCGGTCCAGCAGTGCGGTGTAACGGTTGGCTTCGCGGTGCGGTCCGGGCTTGCCGCTGCTGATCAGTCCCGCGGCGAGCCGCCGTTGCGGATCGGCCCACACGGCGATGTTCGTCAGACCGGTGTGCCCGAACGCCGACGGCGCGTTGCGCCCGAACGGCCCGAACCGCTTCGACCCGAGCATGTAACCGGTGCCCCAGCGCAGCGGGGCCAGCCCGACCGCAACGTCCGGCCGCAGCCGTCGACTTTCGGCGGTCGCGGCGTGCAGCGTCTCGGGGGCCATGATCCGCACGCCGTCGAGTTCGCCGCCCCGCCGCAGCAATTCGGCGAACCGCGACAACTCGAAGGCCGTGGACACGGTGTTCGACGACGGCAGCACGCTGGTGAGGTACTGCGGGCTGTTGGAGAACGGGATGATCTTGTACAGCGAGCCGCCGACGGCCAACCGGAACACGGTGGCCGCGGGTTGGGGCAGCTCCTTTCCGGTCGCGTGGCTCGGCGCCACCGACGGAACATCTTGGGGCGCAACGCCGTAATTGGTCCACCGGAAACCCAGCGGCTGCAGGATCTCGGTCGCCAGGATGTCGCGGATGTTGCGGCCCGCTGCCGCGCCGACGATCTCACGGATCAGCGGACCCCACGTCAGCCCGTGGTAGATGTGCACAAGCCCAGGGCGGTACAGGGGTTTGAGTTCGCCGAGCTTTTCACGGGTGTACTCGCTGTCGTCCATGCGGCTCAGGTCCGGCCGCGGGCCGGTGTGGATCGGGATGCCGGCGCTGTGGGTCATCACGTGCCGGATCGTGGTGCGGTGCTTGCCGTGGCTGGTGTAGCTG
This sequence comes from Mycobacterium sp. E740, assembly GCF_001672895.1. Lineage (GTDB taxonomy): Bacteria > Actinomycetota > Actinomycetes > Mycobacteriales > Mycobacteriaceae > Mycobacterium. The sequence continues at coordinate 19,513 of NZ_LZKP01000180.1, read as the reverse complement.
GGCAGGTACTCGCAGACGCGGTCGTCGAGCGAGAAGCAGCCCCGCTCCACGAGCATGTGCACCACGGTCGACGTGATCGCTTTGGCCGCCGAGTAGGCGCAGAACGGCGTTTCGGTGGTGACGGGCACTTTCTCGACCGACGGTGGATCGGCCGGACCGTTTCCCCAGCCGTGGCCGATCGCCCGGTTCAGCACGACCTTGCCGTCGTGGCGCAGGCACAACTGGATCGCCGGGTGCATGCCGGCGCGATACCAGTGGCGGACGGACTCCCAGATCCGCTCGACCGACGCCGGGTCGACGCCGGAGTGGTCTTCCTCACCCACCGCTGTCACGGCGTCGAGGTCGGCGGGGACGTCGATCCTCCCGTCCGGTGTCACCCTTCTGCCGTCTTGTGCAGTGTCGCGGCCAGATGATGCTGCATGGGCTGGCCCACTGCGGCCATCCGCAGCGTGTAGGTGAGCTCGTCACCCGCGACGCGTAGCGAACGGCTTAGCGCCGTAACGACTTTCGCTGATGTGGTGCGACCGACGGCCGTCGAGCTCAGCTCGAGCTCGATGACGGAACCGCTGACAGCGAGCGTGCCCTCTTCGATCTCGGTGAGCCCGTTCGGGTGGGCGAGCACCCATTCGGCGCGGCCGGGCGACGGCACCCGCAGAAAACCCGTCTCGGCGTGCAGCGGCCTGCCGTCGTCGGCCGTGGTCGTTTGTCGATACGCCAGAAACGGCTTGCCGACATGAGCGAAGGAGATCTGCTCGGTGTAACCGAACGGCTCGATTGTCGGGTACTCGCCGGAACCCCGACCGGACCAGACGCCGAGCAGCGGCGCCAGTCCGGCGACATCGGCGTGCAACGCGGCCACCGCGACAGGTTAGCCGGGCGCGCCGCTCAGCATGCCTTTGCCGATGAACGCCCCGAGTTGTCCGAGCACGTCACCGGGCGAGGCAGGTGGGGGTGGTGCGGCGTTGGTCTGCTGCCACGGCTGGCAGTCGTTGGTGGTGAACGCGGTGTCTGTCGGCTCGATGCGAACCACCTGAGGCTTCTTGCTGAGCGCGTTGTCGGGCACCTGGCTGTTGTTGACGCGCTTCCAGTAGCAGGCGCCGTCGGCGGCGGCCGGTCCGGCCGACGCGTAGGTCCCCGGAACGATGTCGACGCCCACCTTGTAGGTGCCGTCCTTCTGGATGGACGTGGCCGGCGCCGCCGGCGGCGCGGCAGCGTCGGAGGAACCAGGGGCAGCCGAGGTCTGCGGGGCGTCGGACGGGCTCGCTGCGGCGGACGGTCCCGGTGCGGCGGACGGTCCAGGAGCGGTCGTCGTCCCCGGAATGTGGGGCTCATCGGGCTGCGCGGCCGCCACACCCGCCCCGCCGAGGGCGAGGAGTACCACGGCGACGGCCGCGGGTCGGGTCAGCTTCATAGGGAGACAGTCTAAGCGCATGCGTCCAGGTGCCCGGGAAAAAACCCGTCGCCACAGCTGTGAGCTGCGGCGACGGGTCGATTCAAGCGGAGTCGACTGCAACCTCAGCCGGCCATGAACTCGTCGTAGGCCGACGCGAGGTTCGGCGGCAGCGCCTGGATGTTGCAGGTGCGCTGCACGTCACCGATCGGCGAGAGGATGCCGCGCAGGTCCTGGTACTCCTGCGGGTTGGCGGTGAAGTATCCGCGCAGGGTGGCCGCTGCCTGTTCACGCGGCTGGCTGAACGCGGTGGTCACGGCCTGATTGGCACCCGGGTGGTTGTCCAGGTACGTGCGGGCCGACCCGGTCACAGAGCTGACGGTGCCGGACACGGCGCTGGCGCTGCAGTCCGGTGCGGCCATCGCCGACGGCGCGGTGATGGTTGCTGCCGCCAGGCCCCCGAGAAGGCCGGCGGCACAGGCGCCGGCGAGCGGCCGGCGCGCGGCGATACCACGGAATTTCATGATTGCTTTTCCCTTTTGTGTTGCGTGAATGTGTTGCGTGCATTGCGTTCGCAGCGCTGTCGGCTGCGTTCCCCCCGGTCCCGAAAACCAAGGTACCCAAGGCAAACCGGTGCAAAACACAGCAAAGGCGAGCAGAAATGCGACGCACGCAGGCGTTACACGAATTCGGCGTGATCTGTACCGCAATTTCGGTGAAAGTCGATAAGCGCGCGGCCAGATATTCTGCGCGATCTTGAAAACTCTCAGAATTCGTCGGCGGTCCTTAGGTGATCGTGATCTGGACGGATACCGAATCGTTATCGACGGTGTCACCGTTCGAGGCTCCGGGCGGCGCTGAACCTAAGGTGGGCTGTGTGAAGCTGGACCTGTTGAGCCCCGGCATCGAAGTCGGCCTGGTGACGACGAACCTCGACGCGATGGTCGCGTTCTACGAGGGATTCCTCGAACTCGAACCGCAGGGTGAGATCGAGTTCCCCGGCGGATCACAGCGGCGCTACACGCTGGGCGACAGCGTCCTCAAGCTGGTGACCTACACGCCCCCGCCGCCGGTGCCGGTAGCGGCCGGAGGTGGCCGCGCGCAGGCGGGCCTGCGTTACTTCACGATCGGGGTGAACAACCTGCGCGGTGTCGCCGAGGCGTTCGCCGCCTCCGAGTACGAGGTCGTCGAACCGCTCACCGAGTTCGCGCCGGTGCCGGGCATGGGCTGGATGTTCGTCACCGACCCCGACGGCAACTGGATCGAACTGTTCGGCACGCTGTGACCACACCACCGGTGACGCCGACGTGCTACCGGCACCCTGACCGCGTGACGTATGTGCGCTGCGCCCGGTGCAACCGCTTCATCTGCCCGGAGTGCATGCGCGACGCCGCGGTCGGCCACCAGTGCGTCGAATGCGTCGACGCCGGTGCCCGGGAGATCCGGCCGGTGCGAACTCAATTCGGCGAGCTCACGTCGAACCGACCGGTGGTCACCTACGTGCTGATCGCGTTGAACGTGGTGATGTTCGCACTGCAGATCTCCGTGCCGGGCCTGCAACGCGAACTGGTGCTGCAGTCCTACGCCGTCGCCGACGGCGAGCTGTACCGCCTGCTCACGTCGGCGTTCCTGCACTACGGCGCCGCGCACATCCTGTTCAATATGTGGGCCCTGTACGTGGTGGGTCCGCCGCTGGAAGCGGCACTCGGCAGGCTGCGGTTCTCGACTCTGTACGTGCTCAGCGCATTGGGCGGCTCGGTGCTGGTGTACCTGCTGTCCGCGCCCGTCGCGCAGACCGCAGGAGCGTCGGGCGCGATCTTCGGGTTGTTCGGCGCGGTGTTCGTGGTCGGCAGGCGGCTGAACATGGACGTGCGCTGGGTGGTCGCGCTCATCGCGATCAACCTCGCCTTCACGTTCGTCATACCGCTGGTCAGCTCGCAGAACATCAGCTGGCAGGGCCACATCGGCGGGCTGGTGACCGGAGCGGCTATCGCCACGGCGTACGCCTACGCACCTCGAGGTTCACGCAACGTCGTCCAGGCCGGAGCCACCGCGGCGGCGTTGGTGTTGTTCGCGCTGCTGATCTGGTGGCGAACGGCCGATCTGCTGGCACCGTTCGGCATGGCCTGAGGAGGCGTGATGGGCGACGACGCGCTCGACGAACTGTATGCGGCCAGGCCGGAGGACTTCACCGAGCTGCGCACCAAGCTCGCCGGCGCCGCGAAGAAGCGGGGCGACAGCGACGCGGCGAAACGGATTTCGGCAGCGCGCAAACCGACGACCGCGGCATGGGTGGTCAATCGGCTCGCGCTCGGTGGCGAAGACGTCAAGGGCCGGCTGAAAGACCTCGGTGAGCGGCTGCGCGACGCGCACGCGGCCATGGACGGTGAACGTATCCGCGAGCTGTCCACCGAACAGCGCCGACTGGTCCACGACCTGACCCGCGCGGCGTTCGAGGAGGCAGAGCTCAAGAGTCCCACCGGCGCACTGCGCGACGACGTCACCGGCACTTTGCAGGCAGCCGTCGCCGACCCCGGCGTCGCGGACCGGCTCGGCCGGCTCACCAAGGCTGAAGAATGGTCCGGGTTCGGCGAGTTCGGTGACACCGCAATCGTTTTCAGCCCAGCAAGCAGGCGCAAGCCCGAACCGGCATCGAAACCCTCGCCGAGCGACGACCACGAGGCGCCGCCACGCCGGGAACAACAGCAGGCGCGCGCCGCGCTGACCGCCGCCGAGCACGCCAAAGCCCAAGCCGACGAGGCACTGTCCGAACTGCAGTCCGACCTCGCCGCCGCGCGGTTGCGGCACCAGGATGCCCAGCGGCGCCTGCAGGACGCCGAGGACGCGCTGGCCGCCGCGCAAGACGCCTACGACAAAGCCAAGCAGGCCAGCCGTGACGCCGCGGCCCTCGTGAAGGAAGCCAAGAAGCGCGTCAAGTGACTGCGCGACAGCTGATCTCCATGCTGTCGCTCTCGCGCGCCGGGAACGGCACGCTCACATAACCGTTGGCCGGGTCGCGCACGTAGTCGAGGTACGGCGCGAGTTCGGCCATCGACGTGTTGTCCGCGATGACCAGAGCGCCCGGCGACAGACGGGGCTGCAGCAACTCGAGCACCGGCAGGTAAAGCTCCTTCCAGCCGTCGAGTAGTACGAAATCGACTGCGTCCTCCACGGTTTGCAGGGTGCTCAGCGCATCGCCGGCCAGGACGGTGATCGCGTCGTCGAGGCCGATGTCGGCGAACGTCTTCTTTGCGGCGGCGACTTTGGCCGCGCTCAGTTCGGTGGTGACGACCCGCCCGCTGCCGTTGTCGCGCACGGCCGCGGCCAGGTGGATAGCGGAGATTCCGAGCGACATGCCGAATTCGACGACGGTCGCAGGTCTGCTCGCCCGCACCAGCGCGTAGAGCAGGCGACCGGCCTCCGGCGTGACCGGCAGGTAGAAGTCGCTGAACGCGTCGGCCCGCTCCTGGGCGTCGGACAGGCGGGCGAAGTCGGCGCCCCGGTCCCGCAGCGCGCTCATCTGATCGCGGGACTCGGCGTACATCCGGTCGAGTGCGGCGGCGACTTCGGGGGCCTGCAGTGTGGTGGTCATGGCGTCGAACGTATCGCGCCATCTGAACGCTCGCGGGTGTCCTTCCGTGCCAGGATGGTTTCAGGGCCATGGGCGCTTCCGACACGTCGACGCGACGCGTGATTGTGGTGATCACGCTCATGGTGCTTGCCGTGTGGGCGCTGCGCGGCTACGTCCCGGGGGTCGAGCGAACCGTCGAGCGAGCAGAACCGCACCGCAGCAATCCGGTGGCGCTGGCCGCCGTGGTCGTATTGCTGTGCGCGGCGGTTGCGATCATCGGCTTCGCGATCATCGTGCGGATGAGGGACAGGCGTCCCCGCCGCACCCCGATGGGCGAGTTGCCGCGCAGCGCCGGCTCCGCAGACCGGCCGACGTGGCGGTTCGCGATCGTCGCGCTCGCGGCGGTCATCGGACTGCTGGTGCTGATAGCGGTGCTGTCGCGCGTTGTGCAACCGGGGCCGATCGAGCAGCCCGGCCCCACGGCCAATTCCGAGCGCGCGGTCCGCGACGATCCGCCGTCGCCGCGTCCGCCGGCCGACGACGACGGGGCCGACGACGAGGCCGACGGAAACGTCGTCAGCTATCTCATCCCACCGATGCTGATCCTGATGGCGCTCGTCGTCGTCGGCACAGCGGTCACTTCCCGGCGTCAGGGACACCTCCCGGCTCCGGCGGCTCCCGTAGCGGCTGTCCGAGGACCGACCGCACCGGCGGCCACCACGTCGCTCGCCAGGGCGGCCGAAGTCGGGCTCGCCGAGATCGGTGACCTCAGCCGCGAGCCGCGGGAGGCGATCATCGCGTGCTACGCCGCGATGGAACGCGAGCTGACGCGGGTCCCCGGTGCGGCGCCCCAGGCGTACGACACGCCGACGGAAGTCCTCGCCCGCGCGGTCGCCAGCGGCGCGTTGCGCTCCGACAGCGCAACCGAACTCGTCGACCTGTTCGAAGAGGCGCGATTCTCGCCGCATGTGATGAACGAGTCCCACCGCGATGCCGCCGTGCAGGTCCTGAACCGGGTGCTGGCCGAGCTACCGCAGCGCCCCTCGGTGGTGACGCCGTGAAAAGACTTGTGGCAGCGGCGTTTCTGTTGGTCGCCGGTGCGGAGCTGATCGCCATCGCGGGACGCGACCGGCAACTGGTGCTGATCATCGCGGGCTGCGCGCTCGCGTTGGCGCTGCTCGGCTTGCGATGGCAGCTCGCCCGCGAAGCCGACATCGGTGCCGAGCCGGTGATCACCGATGATGCTGCGGAATCGTTGCGCCGCTGGCGGTCTCGCACCGAGACACTGATCAGCCGCTCGGAGGCCACCCGCACCGACTGGGACCGGCATCTTCGGCCCATGCTCGCCAGGCAGTTCGAGTTGGCGACGGGCCAGCGGCGGACGCGCAACCGCGCCGCCTATCACGCGACCGGTGAGATGCTGTTCGGCCCCGAGCTCTGGCAGTGGGTCAACCCCGAGAACGTCGAGAAGGGCCGGGTGGAGAAACCCGGGCCCGGCCGCGCGACGCTCGACGAGATTCTGCAACGGTTGGAGCGGGTATGACGGCGGGACTTCCCGCGGCGACGACGACCGCGAACTGCGAGACGGTGCTCGACGAGATCGGGCGGGTGGTGGTCGGCAAGCGCGCGGCGCTGTCGCTGATCCTCACCACCGTGCTGGCCGGCGGGCATGTGCTCATCGAGGATCTGCCCGGTCTCGGCAAGACGCTGATCGCCAGATCGTTCGCGGCTGCGCTCGGCCTGGAGTTCAAGCGCGTGCAGTTCACCCCTGACCTGTTGCCCGCAGACCTGCTCGGCTCCACGGTGTACGACATGCAGTCGGGCCGCTTCGAGTTTCGGCCCGGGCCGATCTTCACCAACTTGCTGCTCGCCGACGAGATCAACCGGACACCGCCGAAGACCCAGGCGGCCCTGCTCGAAGCGATGGCTGAAAGCCAGGTCAGCATCGACGGCGCCACCCACAAGCTGCCGGCGCCGTTCGTCGTGCTGGCGACAGACAACCCGATCGAGTACGAGGGCACCTATCCGCTTCCGGAAGCCCAGCTCGACCGCTTCACGATCCGGCTCGAACTGCGGTACCTGTCCGAGCAGGAGGAGACGTCGATGTTGCGTCGCCGCATCGACCGTGGTTCGGCCGAACCGACCGTCGCGCAGGTCGTCGACGCGCACGACCTCGTCGCGATGCGGGAGTCCGTCGAGCAGGTCACCGTGCACGACGACGTGCTGCGCTATGTCGTGGCGTTGGCCGCCGCCACCCGTCAGCACCCGCAGATCGCTGTCGGCGCCAGCCCCCGGGCCGAGCTGGACCTCGTGCAACTCGCCCGTGCGCGGGCACTGCTGCTCGGCCGCGACTACGTCGTACCAGAGGACGTGAAATCGCTTGCCGTGCCGGCGATTGCGCACCGCATCACGTTACGGCCGGAAATGTGGGTGAGGCGCGTCCGGGGCAGCGATGTGGTCGACGAACTGCTGCGCCGGCTGCCGGTGCCGCGGACCGACTCGTGATCGACGCCCGCTCCGCGGAAGTCGAGTTACGCTGGCGTGCTTCGTCTCTCGCGCAGGCGCTGCTGACCGTTGCGGCGGTGTCCATGGCCGCGGCGGTGATCCTTTCGCGGTGGCAACTGGTCGTCTTCGCCGCACCGCTGATCGGCGTGCTGTGCTCGGTCGGCTGGCAGCGGCCGTCGCCGCAGGTGCGTGTGCACAGTGACCCCGGCCTCCACCGGTGCTTCGAGGGGGAACCGGCGCGGATCACGGTGTCGGCGGAGGCCGGAGACGACGCGGTAGCGGTGAGAACCGTTGCAGTCAAGGGGATGACGCTCGAGGACACCGATCGCCAGAGCGCAAGCCGGCAGACAGTGACCGCGTCAGCCACCCGGTGGGGGCGGTACCCCCTGCAGGCGCAGGTGACCGTCTCCGCGCGCGGTGGACTGGTCGAGGGCACCGGAACGGTCGACGCCGCGGACGTCTACGTGTTCCCGATGACCCCGCCGCAGTCCACTGCGCTGCCACGCACCGAACTCCTCGACCGGCTCGGCACCCATCTGACCCGGCACATCGGCCCGGGCGTCGAGTACGCCGACGTCCGACGATATGTGCCGGGCGATCATCTGCGAACGGTCAACTGGGCGGTGAGCGCCCGGCGAGGCAGCCTGCATGTCACCGAGCGGCTCACGGACCGCGCCGTCGACGTCGTGGTGCTGATCGACAACTACGCGCAACCGGCCGGACCCGCGACCGAAGCCACCGAGCGCACCGCACGCGGAGCGGTGCAGGTGGTGCAGAGCGCGTTGCGCAGCGGCGACCGGGCCGGCGTCGTCGCGCTCGGAGACCGGCACCCGCGCTGGCTGGGCGCCGACATCGGCCGACGGCAGTTCTACCGCGTGCTCGACGCGATGCTGGGCGTGAGCGGCGGCTACGACACCACTTCGGGCACGCTCGCTCCGCGCGCGGCGGTCCCGCCCGGCGCAGTCGTCGTCGCGTTCTCGACGATGCTCGACACCGAGTTCGCGCTGGCGTTGATCGACCTGCGCAAGCGCGGGCACACCGTCGTCGCGGTCGACGTGCTGCAGGGTGCGCCGTTTGAGGACGGCTGCGACCCGCTGGTGGCCCGGATGTGGTCGCTGCAGCGGTCGTTCATGTATCGCGACATGGGGACCGTCGGTGTCGACATCGTGGCGTGGCGTGAGGAGAACACGCTCGACCAGGCCATGCAGTTGGTGCCCGAACATCGAGTGCGGAGGCGACGGTGAACCGGGTTGTGAACAGGGCGTTGTCGACGGCGTTCGGCCTGGTGATGGTGGCTGCTGCCGCGCTGCAGGCCGACGGCGCGGCGCTGGTGATTTGCACGGTTGCTGTCGCTTTCGTGTTGATAGGCAACGTGTTTCGCGTAGTGGCCACGCTGGCGGTGCTGTCGATGTCCGCGGCGATCGTGGTCGGCTCGGCGGCGCCTGCGGTCGCCGCGGTGTGCGGTTTGTCGGCGGCGGCGTATCTGGTGCTGCGGCACACGGGCGTCATCTCGATGCCGACAGCGCTTGGGGCGCTCGGTTTCACGACCGTTGCGTTGGTGGCGGTGGCCCTGCCGCTGTCGTTGCCGTGGGTGCCGTTGGTCGCGCCGCTCGCGGTCCTGGGGGCGGTGGTGTTGGCGACGCGGCCGTTCTGGGTAAGCGGTTCGCGTAGCTGACGCGGGTACCACTCGGCACTGACAACTTTGGGCATCGTCATCCGGTTGTCCCCAACTCCGGGTTCATCCACAGATCGTTCGGCAGTTCCGCTGAGGGCTCCTGCGCCGTGTGAATGGCGGATAGCGTTGAGTCATGGCGGGTTTCGTTACGGGCGAGGTGGCGCGGGGGCGTGTGCGCGTGCTGCTGGATCGGATCGACGCCGCCCAGGACGAACTGCGGGAGCTGTCGACCGATGAGGCGGGCACCGCGTTCCGTGTGCAGATGGCGGAGCGGCTGGAGACGCAACAGCGTGTCAACCGCGGGTTGATGTACCGCGTGTTCGCCGAGCTCGCCAATCCACCGGATGAGACGGGGCCTGATCCCGATGTGATCGACAAGCTGTGGGCACGGTTGCGGATCGCGCCGAAAGAACTCAAACGCCGCTTCAAGGTCGCAGCCCGTATTCGTCCGCGAGCGGCATTGACAGGCGCGCCCCTGCCTCCGGAACTGCCGGCGGTTGCCGACGCGGTCGAGGCGGGCGCGATCGGCGAGGACCACCTTCACGTGATCACGCATTGCATGGACGGACTGCCGTCCAACGTCTCGGTGGCCGACCGCACGGAAGTCGAGGAGAGCCTGGTGCGGGAAGCGGCGAAGACCGATGCCGAGGCGGTGCGCATCGTCGGGCGGCGCATCGACGAGATCTTCAACCCTGACGGGCATTACGACGAGACCGACCGGGCCCGGCGGCGTGGGCTGGTGTTGGGTCGTCAGGGCCGCGACGGTATGTCCCGCCTCAGCGGTTGGATCGACCCAGAAACACGGTGCTACGTCGAAACGGCCACCGCAGCGGTGCGGCCGGGGCGACACCTGCCCGACGGCAGTGTCGCCGAAACGCCCGACGATCGGTCGATGTCGCAGCGGTGCCACGACGGCATCAAGCTCGGCCTGAAGGCGGGCATTGCGTCGGGCGAACTGGGTAAGCATCGCGGGCATGCGGTCACGGTCATCGTGCGCACCACGCTGGCCGAGCTGAACCAGGCCGCCCACGCAGCGGTCGACCCGAACGTGTGGATGCCGGCGCCGGCGAGCACCGGCGGCAACACCGCGCTGCCGATGCGCGACGTGATCCGGATGGCCACCGACGCCATCCACTATCTCGCGGTCTTCGACGACCACACTGAGCGTCCGCTCTACCTGGGCAGGAAAAAACGCATCGCCACCGTCGATCAGCGCATCATCTGTTACGCGCGCGATGGGGGGTGCACGCGACCGGGTTGCACAGAACCGGGTTACCACTGCGAGGTGCATCATTGCCCGGACTGGGCAGACGGTGGGGTCACCGACGCCGACATGCTGTTCTTCGCCTGCGGACGCGACCACACCGCGGTGAGCGAGGGCCGCTGGCGCACCAGCGTCACCGAAACCGGGCGACTGGCGTGGCACAACGACAGCCATCCGCCGGAGGTCAACCGGCTGCACCACCCCGAAGAACTCCTGCGGGGCAACACCGATCCACCCGACGAGGATTGTTGAGGGCATACCGGGAACCGGCGCAAAACGTCACCGCGCTCCCGATATCGTCGTAGGACTGCTTATCGGCTGGTAAGCGAAATGGTCAGCGGGACGCTTACTTTCAGGAGGGTGGCATGCCGAGCGATGTCCGCAGGGCGGTCACCGGCGCGTCGATCGGCAACGCGGTCGAGTGGTTCGACTTCGCCATCTACGGCTTCCTGGCGACGTTCATCGCCGCGAAGTTCTTCCCGGCGGGCAACGAAACCGCGGCACTGCTCAACACGTTCGCGATATTCGCGGCCGCGTTCTTCATGCGGCCGTTGGGCGGGTTCGTCTTCGGGCCGCTCGGCGACAAACTCGGTCGACAGCGGGTGCTGGCCCTGGTGATCCTGCTGATGTCCAGCGCGACGGTGCTGATCGGGCTGTTGCCCACCTACGCCTCGATCGGTGTGGCAGCCCCGCTGCTGCTGTTGTTCCTGCGCTGCCTGCAAGGCTTCTCGGCGGGCGGCGAATATGGCGGCGGCGCAGTGTATCTCGCTGAGTTCGCGGATGAACACCGGCGCGGGCAGACGATCACGTTCATGGTGTGGTCCGGCGTGTTGGGCTTCCTCGTCGGCTCGGCGTCGGTGACGCTGCTGCAGGCGCTGCTGCCCGCCGCAGCGATGGAGAGTTACGGCTGGCGAATTCCCTTCCTGCTTGCCGGGCCGCTGGGCCTCGTCGGCCTCTACATCCGGTTGCGCCTCGACGACACTCCGCAGTTCGCCGAGCTCAGCAGGAGCGAGCGGGTGGCGAAGTCCCCGCTGCGCGAGGCGGTGACGACGTCCTGGCGGCCGATCCTGCAGGTGATCGGCGTGTTCATCGTCTTCAACGTCGGCTACTACGTGGTGTTCACGTTTCTGCCGACCTACTTCATCAAGACGCTCGGGTTCACCAAAACCGACGCGTTCTTGTCCATGACGATGGCGAGTTCCGTTGCGCTGGTGCTCATCCTCCCGCTGGCCGCGCTTTCGGACCGCATCGGACGCCGGCCGATGCTGATCGCGGGCTCGCTGGCATTCCTCGTGTTCGGCTATCCGCTGTTCGCACTGTTGAATTCGGGATCGCTGACGGCCGCTGTCGCCGCCCACTGCGGGCTTGCGGTCATCGAGTCCATCTACGTCTCGACTGCGGTGTCGGCGGGCGTCGAACTGTTCGCCACCGTGGTGCGCTACAGCGGGTTCTCGATCGGCTACAACATCTGCGTAGCCGGTTTCGGTGGCACGACGCCTTACGTCGTCACCTGGCTCACCGCGGAGACCGGCGATCATCTGGCCCCCGCGTACTACCTCACAGCGGCCGCCGTGGTCTCGCTCGCGGCAGTCCTGACGTTGCGGGAGTCCGCAGGCCGGCCGCTCGCGCAGACCAGCGACCAGCTAGCCGGATAGAAAGCAGACTCCGACCGTGCTTTCAGCGGCCTGGCAGTTCGTCGCCCTACTTTAGGTCCGATGACGGGACTCCACCTCCGCACCGTCGGCCTCGCCGCGGCGACAGCGATCACGCTGTTCGGCGCGGGACCGTCTATCGACACCGCGAACGCCGACGACTACACCGGGCTGACGTACAGCGACGCGGCGGCCAAGCTCAGCCAGGCGGGCAAGAAGGCGGTCGTCGAAAGCAGGTCCGGCGATATGCTGCCCCAGGACCAGTGCATCGTGACCCACTCTCAGCCGGCGCCGTGGCTCAAAGGCGACCGGTTCACACCGGTCACGAACACCGTCCTGCTCAACCTGAACTGCAACGCGAAGGTCGCGTCGGCGAATCAACCCGGCAACTCCGCCGCCAGCCCCGAAGGGCGCGAGGCGATCAAGGAAGCCAAGCAGAAGAACCAGTAGTTCGCGGCTAGTGTGGGCCCATGAAGCTTCGCGTGATGCCCTACGTCACGGTCGAGATCGACGATCGGCTGCGCCGTCGCGTCCGCTCGGCCGGCGAGCGCCTGCGCCTCAACCTCCGCGCCTATCTGTTGAGCGCCGCCGACGACGTCGACACGGCCAGCGACAAGGTGCGGGGCCTGTGTGACCGGGCCGTCGACCGCGTCGACGCCGTCGTGGCAGGCGTCAACGACAAGATCGCACCCGAGGGTTCCGATGGGGAGGTCCCGCGGCTGCGTGTGGTCACCGGCGGCCGCGAGGCCGTCTAACCCGCCCGGGCGGTGCGGCCGCCGACGAAGAAGCTGCCGACCAGCACCACCAAACCGACGATCGCCACCGGGATGGTCCACGAGCGCCGTCCGGAGACCGCCGACTGGCACTCTGCGACGTAATCGGGCGGATCCTGAGTCAGCTCGTCGATTATCGGCAGGTTCTTGAGCTGGTTCGGATCATTGCTGTTGGCCTGGCGGGCCGCGGAGTCGTCCGCCGCAATCGCGTTGCCGCACCCGATCTTCTGGTTGTCGGGGCCCGAAATCGACACCGGCACCAGCAGGCCGATGATTCCGACCAGCAGTACGACTCCACCGGCCAGCAAGATCAAGCGTCGCAAGTTCATGATCGGTTTGATGCCCCGATCGGCGGGGCACCAAACCTGCCGAGCGGGCAGCTGCAAGCGCCCGCGGTTCATATGTTGTGCTTGTCCGATGTGCTCGCCATGGCCGGTTAGGAGCCGAACACTTTGGTAGGCCCGCTTTGATAAGTCAGGGTCTGGTCGTTCTTCTCGCTCTGCTCGCCGCGGTCTTCCTGGCGGTCGGCATCGTGGTGCGCCAGCGCGCCACCATGGACGTACCAGAAGAGCACGGCGTCAGCGGCGTGATGGTGATGACGCTGCTGCGCAGACCGCTGTGGTGGGCCGGCACCGCCGCCGCCGTGGCCGGCTACGTCTTCCAGGCTCTCGCGTTGGCCAAGGGGTCGCTGCTGCTGGTGCAGCCGATCCTGGTGTCGGCCCTGCTGTTCGCGCTGCCGCTGAGCGCCCGGCTGGCCAATCGCCGGGTCACCCGCGGCGAATGGATGTGGGCGATGGTGCTCACCGCGGCGCTGGCCGTGTTCGTGGTGCTGGCCAAGACCCGGCCCGGCGACTACGAAGCCTCGGCCCCGCTGTCGGCACTCGTCGCGGTCGTGTGCACGTGTGCGGTGCTGGCGTGTGTCGTCATCGCCGTCCGCGCGGGCGGCTGGCGGCGGGCGGTGCTGCTCGCGGTCGCGGTAGGTGTGTTGTTCGGCGTCGTCGCGGTGCTGACGAAGATCGTCATGCACCTGCTCACCCACGAGGGCGTCACGACCGTGCTCACCACGCCCGCGCTGTACCTGCTGCTGCTGCTCGGTGTCGTCGCGGTGTTCCTGCAACAGTCCGCATTTCACGCGGGCTCGTTGCAGACCTCCGTGCCGACGATGCTGGTGCTCGAACCCGTCATCGCCGTCGTGCTCGGTGCCCTGGTGCTCGGTGAGGACATGACCGTCAACGGCGGCAAGGCCGTCGCGATCGCGATCGCGCTGACCGCGATGGGGGCGGCGACGATCGCGCTCGGCCGTGACGAAGGCGCACTCGAGGAGCAACTGGAGGCGGCCGCCAAGCGCCGGTCCTAAAAACCGTTGTGCGAGAACGGCCCAACGCTCACGGCGTCAGCGCAAACGTCATCTCCACGGTGGTGCCGGCCGGAGTGCCGTCGAGGTCGACGTGATCGCTGACCGCGCGCATCAGCAGAATGCCGCGGCCCCGCGTGCCGGGATCGGCGGCCGGCGCCTTCCACGATCCGAAGTCGCTGACCCGGACGTGAACGGCGGCGTCGTGCAGCTCCGCTTCGACGCGCATGCGGCCGGGATCGCGGCCGCGGTAGGCGTGCTCGATGCTGTTGGAGCAGGCTTCGTTGACGACGAGGACGAGGTCGGCCGCCGCCGTGTCGGACACACCATTCGCCGTGAGCCAAGCCGCCAACCGATGCCGAACCTCGGTCAACTTCGGCGCCGTAGCGGCGTCGTCGATGACGAGCGCGGCCCGCGGCGACCGGTAGAGCACGATCGCTACGTCGTCGTCATAACCCTGCTCGGGTGCCAGCCTGCGCAGCACCGCGTCGGCGACCTCTTCGATCGGCAGGTCCGCCGAATCAGCCACCACGGCGGCCAGTTGATCGATCTGGTCGTCGATCGGCCGGTGCCGGCGTTCGACCAGCCCGTCGGTGTAGAGCATCAGCGTCGAACCCGGCGCCAGCTGATGAGTCGCCTGGGGACGGGGGCGGGGATGCCGCACCGCCAGCGGAACCGACTGCGCCGCGCCCAGTAGCTGCGGAGGCGCCGCATCGGAAACCAGGACGGGCGGCACATGTCCCGCGCTGCTGTAGTGCACGGTCGCCGATGCGGTGTCGATGATCGCGACGAACACGGTGGTGCAGAACGCGTCCGGGATGAACTCGGCGACGGAGTCGAGATGTTCGAGCACGGCCGACGGCTGCGCGCCGGTCAGCAGTAAAGCTCGCGTCGACGCGCGCAACTGCCCCATCACCGCGGCGGCCGCCAGGCCGCGGCCCACGCAGTCACCGACCACCAGCCCGATTCGGCCTTCGCCGACGGGAAGCACGTCGTAGAAGTCGCCGCCGATCTCGAGCGGGTGCACCGCGGGCTCGTAGCGGACGGCGAAACCCGCCGGCAGATCGGTCGGGGCCAGCAGTGACCGCTGCAACGTCAGCGACGTCTCCCGGGCGGTCTCGAACTGCCGGACATGCTGCATGGCCAGGCTGAGGTGGCCGACCAGCGCCGAGACCAGGCGCCGGTCCTCTGCGCTGACGACCCGCGGAACGCGGTGCTCGAGGCACAGCACGACGTCTCGAGCGCCGGACAGCACAGCGACGAAACCCCTTGTGGTGCCGGCGCTGGGCGCCCCGCCCACCGGCGTCACGGTCAGCGGTATCCACCTGCGGGCGTCTTCGAACGTGCGGCGCCAGTCGTCGCTGAGGTCGTCCCAGCCGGCCACCGCCGGTTCGCCGGCGACCCGAACCGTCGGCTGCTCGCCCTCGGCTTTGGGCCACATGATCGCCATCAGCCGTTGCGCGTCCAGCGGTAGCCGGCACTGTGCCAGCGTGATGCCCAGTACTTCATCAACGCTCTTGGCGACGCTCACCGCGGTCGCCAGCCGCGCGACCGCCCGGTCGCGCTCCGCGGCGGCCCGCGGGCCGGTGACGTCGCGGATGGTGCCGACGTACAGGCCGCTGCGCGACTGCGGATCCGAGACGGCGTTGATGCTGATCACCACCCACCGGATGCGGCCGTCGCGGTGGCGGATCTTCGACTCGGCGGTGATCCTGCCGTTGCGGACGAGCGTGCGCCTTCTCTCGTTCGCCACTGCTTCGTCGACCGCCCACGGATGAGGCATCGGATAGGGCAGGCCTTCGTCGCCGTATCCGGTGATCTCGGCGAACGCGGCGTTGATCTCGATGACGCACCCGGTGGCGTCGGCGACGAAGAAGCCCTCCTGCAACGAGTTGACCAACGCCCCGCGGAACTCGTCGCGATCTTGGAGATCGTCGGCGCGCACCCGCTCCCGTTCGTGACGGTGCTGAAGATCTGCGGGGTCGGTCATGTTCGGAGCAGTCGGCCCTCCCGGCTCGCGCTCACCAGGATCGCCGAGCGCACAGGTCTCTTTCCGACACTAGCCTGCGCATCGCGGCATGAACCGTTCAAGCTTTGATCTGCGTGGGCGCGTCACGCGATAAGCTCGGCTCCATTGCCGTCGTGGTGGCGGCGTTGACCGGAGGACGGCCTTGTCACGTAATGACCCGATTTCCACCTCGATCTCACACGAGGGCGGCATCGCCGTGCTGGCCGTCGGCGGCGACGTCGACCTCGCCACCGTCCCCTCGTTCCAAGCGGCGATCACCGAGGCGCTGACCCAGGAGCCCACTGCGCTGGTGGTGGATCTCTCGACGGTGGACTTCCTCGCTTCCGCGGGCCTGCAGGCGCTGGTCGCGACGCACGAGAACGTCAGCAAGTGCGCCCGATTCGCGGTGGTCGCAGACGGCCCAGCGACCAGTCGGCCGATCCAGCTGACGGGCCTCGATCAGGTCTTCTCGCTGTATTCGTCGGTGGACGAGGCCCTCGCAACGC
Organism: Mycobacterium sp. E740; assembly: GCF_001672895.1. Lineage (GTDB taxonomy): Bacteria > Actinomycetota > Actinomycetes > Mycobacteriales > Mycobacteriaceae > Mycobacterium. The sequence goes on along the minus strand of NZ_LZKP01000180.1, from coordinate 2,815 downwards.
TGAACTCGGGTGCGCAAGCGCCGGGCGGGGCCGACTAGCTGCGCGTTTCGTCCGATTTTGATTTAGAGTTCTGGCACTGGTCGGGACAGATAGGACTGAAACCATGGGGTCAGCTCAGTTGGGTCGTCGCATCGCCGCCGTCGCCGGTGGCACCGCCGCCGTGGTGATGGTCATGTTTGCCGCTTCGTGCTCCAACGAAGGGAAGCAGGGGCCGCAGGAGACGACGACCACCACGACGACGACCACGACGAGCACTTCGGCGGTCCTGCCCACCGAGAAGGCACCGCGCATCGATCCGAACGGCCCCCACCCCTTCTCGCCGACGGTCATCGCGCCACCAGCGCCGTCGGCCACCCACCCGCGCACCGGCTAGCACCGGTCGGCGTTCTGCGGACGTACGACGGCCGTGAGTGCCCGGCGACTCGGTGCGCTGGCGATGATCGTGGTCGGCCTGTCGATGTTCGCCTCCGACCTGCGCCCCGCACGCGGGGGCGCTGAGGCGATCACCGGGCCGTACGCCTACCTGCTGGCGAACTCGAGCGACCTCGGACCGTCGGATGACCGCGACGCACAGCTCACCGTCGCGTTACGCGAAAGCCGCCGTCCTGCAGCACTTTTCGCATGGGCGGCCGGTCGCGGACTGTCCGTCCGCTGGCATCCGGGACAGCGGTGGGCGGTGGTGGCGGGTCCTGCGGCGGCCCTCGCCGAGTCGCTCGACGTCGAGGTGCACGACTACCGGGGCCGGCGCGGCCAGGTGTTCTACGCCTCCCCGCAACAGCCCGCCGTACCGGACGCCCTGCGCGCAGAGGTGTCCGAACTCGGCCGGATCCTCGGGTATCTGCCGCACCGCACCGCGCACACCTGGACCGTCCCGCTGGATGTGCCGGACAAAGGTCTGACGCCGCAAGCGCTGCTCAACACCTACAACGTGACTCCGCTGACGACCTCCGGTTACACCGGAGCGGGCACGACGATCGTGTTCTTCGCGTTCGACGGCTTCGCTCAGGCCGATCTCGACTCGTTCGCCGACACCTATCGACTACCTCGGTTCACTCCCGAGGTGGTCGGCGGCCAGCTCGACGAACCGCGCGGCGAGACGACGATGGACTTGGAGGTGGCGCACGCGATCGCGCCCCAGGCCCGCAAGGTCGTCGTCAGCGCCCGGCCGACCGTCGCCGCCGACGGCACGTTCGGGAAGATCGGCGAGATGTTCGCCGAGACCGACCGGCGGTTTCCAGGCGCGGTGTGGAGCCTGTCGATCGGCTGGGGCTGCGACAAGCTGATCACGGCAGCCGACGTCGCCCCGGTGCGAGCCGCGCTGGCGACCGCGCAGGCCCATGGCACGACGGCGTTCGATGCGAGCGGCGACCTCGCCGGACTGGAATGCAAGGGTGGTGCCGACTGGTCCTCGCCGCCGGGTGACGCCGACATCGGCCTGGACTCCGTCGCGTCGCTGCCCGAGATGACCGGTGTCGGCGGCACGACGCTGTCCACCGACGGACAGGGGCGATGGCTGTCCGAGCAGGCCTGGTTCGACGTTCCACTGTCGGTGGGCACCGGAGGCGGCGCCTCGACGTTGTTCGACCGCCCGCCGTGGCAGCGTGCCCTGCCGGGCGCCGCCGACCGCCGGCTCACCCCGGACATCTCGGCGGTGGCCGATCCGTTCACCGGCGTGCGCATCGTCTTCAAACAGACGCCGCTGGTGGGTGGCGGAACCTCGCAGGCGGCACCGATCTGGGCGGGACTGACGGCGGTGATGAACCAGTACCTGCTCGCCAACGGCGGTCGGGCCATCGGTGACCTGAACCCGCTGCTGTACCGCATCGCGCAGGGCGCTCCGCTTCCGGCTTTCCGAGATGTGACGCTCGGCGGCAACGTCGTCGCCGACGCCGCACCCGGCTATGACCTCGTCAGCGGCCTGGGCACCCCGGACGTCGACAACCTGGTGCGCAACCTGCTCATCCTGCAGAAGGTGTCGGTATGAGCAACCCCGTTCCAACCACCGAATGCCGGGTCTGCCGGGTGGACGTGCCCGCGGGCGAGTACTGCGGATTGTGCGGCTGCCATCTGACCCCGCGGCGCGGCGAGGGCCCGGACTGGTTGCGGCTGCGCGACTTCGGCGCCGCGCCCGACGAGCACCTGCTTGCGCTGTCGGTCGCGAGCTCGCTGTTTCCGCATCTGCCGCAGCGATCACGGACCGCGTTTCGCGTCGGCCTGGCGGTGCTGCTCGCGGTGCTGATCGCTGTGACCCTGCTGCGGTTGCCCGCTGCGCTGGTGACGGTCGCGGCGCTCGGCCTGCCGCTGCTGTTTGGCCTGTACCTCTACGAGTCGGATGCGTTGCGCGACTTGCCCCTTCGCTACATCGCCTTGGCGACCGTGTTGGCGGCGGGACTCGGCGTCGGCTGGGTCCTGCTGACCGGAGCGATGGTCGCGCGCTCGTACGGTGTCGCGTTGGGTGCCGCAGTGGTGGGTGCGCGGTTGCTGCGCGACGGCATCGGCATCCCGCTCGGCGGCGTCCTACTCATGCTGCTGCCTGCCGTGCTCGTTCGGCTGCTGCGACCGTCGTCGCGAGAAGCGTTGGACGGCTTCATGATCGGCACTCTGGCGGCGCTCACCTTCACCGCCGCGGCGACGCTGACGCGGCTGGCGCCGCAGTTCGGCACCGGCATGGTGAGCAGAGCACCGATGGAGAGCCTGCTCGTCGAGGCGGGCATCCGGGGAATCGCGGTGCCGTTGACCGCCGCGGCGGCGGGCGGATTGATCGGTGCAGCACTCTGGTTCACCCGTCCGCCGAGCAAGCGGCAACAGCGGGCGG
>NZ_LZKP01000179.1 GCF_001672895.1 Mycobacterium sp. E740 | reverse complement strand
CGCGCAGGAGGCGTGGCGCGTCCTTCCCGTCGGCACCGTCAAGATCAACAACGTGTTCGGCGGTGCGCCCGGCGGTGCCTCGCAACCGCGCCGCGCGAGCGGCAACGGATTCGGTTTCGGCCCTGAGCTGCTCGACGAGATGACCGCGGTGAAGGTCGTGCACTGGTCACCGCCGGGCGAGTGACCGCCTAGTCCTCCTTGCGGATCAACCGGCCCAGCGCCTCCTGGTCGGAAGCCAGCAGCTCCTCGATCCGCGGCTGGTTGACGTCGGCCACGATGATCTCGCCGACCTCCTGGTAGACGTCGCGGAAGATGCCGTGCGACTTCATCTTCTCGGTTTGGTAGATGTTGTCCTCGGTCGGTGTCACGTAGTAGACGATCTCGGCTTTGAACCGGTGGATCAGCCACAGGTGGATGATGTCCATCAGCCGCTTCTGACGCAGCTTCTCGGCGAACGTGTTCTGATCCCGCACGGTCAGGATGCTGCGGCCGTGCCGGTCTTTGATCGGGTCCACGATGACGTTGGCGAGCTTCTCGTCAGCACCGTCGCCGCGCTCGCCGTAGATGCCGAGTTCGAGCACGTCGGAGCCCGGACGCGTGGGGCGTAGCTGCACCCGCAGCTTCTCGCCGAGCTGGTAGTGCTCACTCCACAACGCCAGCCATTCCTCGAGCAGCTTCTTCGGCACCTCGGTCTGCACGAGGTGCTGATGCTGCGTCGAGCCCTTGCCCATCGCCTTGGTGGTGGCGAGACGACCGGACGACGCGGCCAGGGCAGCGTCGCTGCGCGGGCCGCCGACGAGTGTTTGCGGTGTGCGGTAAGGGGATTCGACGAGACGCATCTTGCGCTGCAGGCGCGCCAGCGCGAGCATGCCGTCCTGGCGCAACGCGGTGGCGAACTCCTCGGACGCGACGCCGTCCACCTGATGCCCTCCGTAGGTGATGAAGTTGAAGACGAAGCCCATCTTGCCGAGCTCCTCGGGGAAAGCCCGCATCTCGTCGTCGGTCATGCCGGTGGTGTCCCAGTTGAACGAGGGGGACAGGTTGTAGGCCAGCATCTGGTCGGGGAACACGGCATGCACCGCCTCGGCGAACTCGCGCGCGTCGGCCAGATCGGCGGTCTTGGTCTCCATCCACAGGATGTCGGCGAACGGGGCCGCGGCAAGCGACTTGGCGATCGCGTACGGGATGCCGCCGCGCACCTGGTAGTAGCCTTCCGGCGTCTTGGCCAGTTCGCAGTCCCAGCCGACCGCAGCCCCGAGCTCCCTGGCCTTCTCGCGCGCGGTGTACAGCGGGGCGAGCTGAGCGAACTTGCGCCAGTCGGCCACACTCATGTCGAGTTGCTCGCCTTCGCTCTCCCGGAACTCGAGCAGCTCGGCGACCGCCTCGCCGTACGTCATCAATCCCGCGTCGACCTGCCACGCGTCGACGACCTTCGATTCCACACCGTCGAAGATCTCGTCGATGTCGCCGTCCGGACGGTCCTGGTACGCCGAAGCCGCCTCGGCGACCGCGTCGCCGAGGCCGTGCTGGTCGAGCCACGCGTTGGCGGTCGCGTACTCGCCTTCGGGCAGTGCGTAGAGCATGTGGCCGTTGAGTTCGGTGACGCCGGCCTCGTAGAAGCGGCGCATCATCGCCAGATAGCAGGACTTATACGAGGGGACCTTCAGATTCGTCACGCCCAGCACGAACGGTTGGTCGCGTTCGTCGGCGCGGCTGTCGATCAGGTTGGCCGCCTCGGCGTCGGTGCGGGCCACGATGATCCCGGGCACCCGCATGATGTCGAGTTGGAACCGGGCGGTGTTGAGCCGCTTGATCTGCTCGTCGGACGGCACCAGCACCTTGCCGCCCTGATGGCCGCACTTCTTGGTGCCCGGGCGCTGATCCTCGATGTGGTAACCGGGCACACCGGCCTCCACAAATCGGCGAATCAGGTTGCGCACGTGCGGATCTCCGCCATGGCCGGTGTCAGCGTCGGCGATGATGAACGGACGGAAGTCGACAGCCGGCGTCGCGGCGCGCTGCTTGTCCGACATCTGCAGCCGTAGGTACTGCTGATTGCGGTCCGCGGTGAGCAGCGCACGGACCAGTCCCGCCGCCTCCTCGGGCACCTGGCTGAGCGGGTAGCTCGCCAGGTCGGGTCCGGGGTCCTCGGTGGTCGACCCTTTGGCCGAGGTCGCCCAGCCACCGAGGTAGATGCCCTCGATGCCCATCCGCTTCATCGTGACGGCCTGCCCGGGCGAGTAGGGGCCGAACGTGGTGATGCTCTTCTTCTTCGCGAACAGTTCGCGAAGCCGCTCGTAGAACGCCGTGGCGGCCTCGCGCGCGACGATGTAGTCGGAGGGGATGGTGCCGCGCTGCTCGGCGACCTGGCGCGCCGAGTAGAGGCGGATGATCCCGTCGAATCTCGGGCTGTCGAAGTACCGCTGCGTGGCAGCGACCTCCTGCTCGAACGGGGTCTGAGGCGCGGCGTCCGTTTCGATGATGGCCATATGAGCCACAGTACGACTCGGCTTTCTGTGGCGAGGGCGTTATCGGCGTGGGGGCGGTCGTGGGGGCGGTCTACGTGGCGGCTTCGAAGGTTCCGACGACGTGCTCGGCGATCGCCAGCGCCGACGTGGCCGCAGGGGAGGGCGCGTTACGCACGAGGACGGCGCGGCCGCGAACGCTGATCCGGAAGTCGTCGACCAGTCCGCCGTCGGAGTCGAGGGCCTGGGCCCGCACCCCTGCTGTGCCGGGCACGACGTCGTCGTCGCCCAACGCGGGCACGTAGGCCCTGGCGGCCCGGATGAACCGTCGCTTGGACAGGGAGCCGTACACCTCGCGGACCCCGGTTCGCCAGTGTCGCCGCGCGAACCGCCAGAAGGCCGGGGCACCCGCGACCGCGGCCACGTCGCGCGTCGACACCGTGCGCCACGAATATCCCTCTCGGGCCAGCGCGAGAACGGCGTTGGGCCCGATCAGCACCTCGCCGTCCACCCGCGGGGTGAGGTGCACACCGAGGAACGGGTAGCGCGGGTCGGGCACGGGATACACCAACCCGTTGACGAGATCGCGGCGGTTTGGTTTCAACGCGTAGTACTCGCCGCGGAACGGCATGATCACCGGATCCGAACCGTCACCGGCCATCTCGGCCAGCCGGTCACTGTGCAGGCCGCCGCAGACGACGACCCGGTCGAACCTCGCCTGCGTGTCACCGGCGGCGGTACGGACACCGACGACCACCTCCGCAGGGTGCGGCTGCAGAGCGGTCACCTCATGTCCGAGAAGGATTTTCGCCCCGAAGCCCGCTGCGTCGGCGGCCAGCGCCCTGGTCACCTCCGCGTAGTCGACGATCGACGTCGACGGTGAATGCAGAGCGGCGATGCCTCGCACGTTGGGCTCGAGCTCGCTCAGTTCCGCCGGCCCGATGATCCGCACGCCCGGGACACCGTTGGCCAGCGCGCGCTGTTCGATGCCGGCAAGCCGTGCGCGCTCCTCTTCGGTGAGCGCCACCAGGACCTTGCCGCAGACGATGCGCCGGATACCGCGCTCGGCGCAGAACGCTTCGAGCAGTCTCACCCCGCGACGGCAGAGCACCGCCTTCTGCGAACCGGGCGGGTAGTACAGCCCGGCGTGCACGACGCCGCTGTTGCGTCCGGTCTGGTGGGACGCGAGGCGACTCTCCTTCTCGAACAACGTCACATCGGAGTCGGGATGCCGCCGAAGAACCTCACGCGCCACCGCGACGCCGAGAATGCCGCCGCCGATCACGCCGACACGTTCTGTCATCATCACTGATCGGTTACGGTACTGCATCTCATTAACCCTGAGCCAGGCGCGAATTGGCATCTGCGGCGGGTCCGACGGTACAAGTGAGTAAAGCGCCATTGGTATGCGCGCATCGAGAAAGTTGAACTACCCATGAGACGCATCTACGCCTTGGTCATCGGCCTCGCCATGCTGGCGACGGTTCCCGGGGTTGCCACCGCCGCACCGCTTCCGCGGCCCGCTGGAAACCAGCAGGCGATCGACGCTGTCATCGCGCGCGGGCTTTCGCAACGCGGAGTCCCGTTCTCGTACGGCGGCGGCGACGTCAACGGCCCCACCATGGGCAGTGGCACGGCCGAAAACGTCGCCGGGCTCAGCCGGGACGGACGCATCGTCGGCCTGAACCCGGCCGTCAGCACCGTCGGCTTCGACGCCTCAGGGCTCATGGTCTATGCCTTCGCCGGCGTCGGGGTGAAGCTGCCGCGGTCGTCGGGTGCCCAGTACGCCGTCGGCCAGAAGGTGTTGCCGTCCGCGGCGCTGCCAGGTGACCTGATCTTCTACGGCCCCAACGGAAATCAGAGCGTGGCGCTGTTCCTGGGCAACGGGCAGATGCTCGAAGCAACCGAACCGGCCGTCACGGTGTCGCCGGTGCGGACCACGAACATGGCGCCCTATCTGGTCCGCATCATCAAGTGAGCTGACCGCCGCATCAATCCGCGCAGCGCCAGACGTCGGAGGGCATCGGGTAGGCGATAGCGCGCGCGACCATGCGCGCCGTATCGCCGCCCAGCTCCCGTTGCACCAACCACAGCGCAAGGTCCAGACCCGCGGTCACCGCTCCGGCCGTCACCACCGCGCCGTCGTCGACAACCCGGTTCTGTCTGACCGTCGCGCCGTACTTCGAGAGCTCGCCCAGGGCGGCGGGATTGGTGGTGGCGTTGCGCCCCTGCAGCAGACCCGCCTCTCCGAGCAACAGCGCTCCCGTGCACACCGAGGCCACCCATCGCGCGGTCTCGGACAGCCTGGCGATGGCGCGGGGCAGCTCGCCGGCGCGGATTTCGTGCGGCACTCCGGTGTCGGCCGCCGCGACCCATCCGCCGCCCGGCACGAACACCGCGTCCGGCGAGCCCAGTTCTTCGGCGACATGAATCGGCATGCCGTACGCACCCGTCACCGGGTTCCCACCGCCGGTACGCACCAACGCCACGTCGAGGGACGGATCGAGCGTCGCCGCGCGGACGAACACCTCCCACGGCGCCACGACGTCGAGTGGATCGAAACCCTCGAAGACGATGATCTCGATGCGCATTCCTAGAGAATGCTCCACCGTCGATGCGCGCGGCGGAGATCGCTGATAAAGAAGACGGATGACATCGACATTGAAGCCTGCCGAAGGCATCGCTGAACGGGTGCGCGCCATGCGCGAGAAGGTGCAGGGTGAAGCCGCCGAGTCCGAGCGGTTGCGCACGCTGAGCCCCGCGATCGTCGAGGCGATGTGGGACAGCGGTCTGATGTCGGCGTTCAACCCGGAACCGGCAGGCGGGATGGAGCCGTCGTTCACCGAAATGATCGAGACCTGGATCGAGATGGCTTGGCAGGACGGGTCTTTCGGCTGGGTCGGCATCGCCAACCTGCCGTCGTCCTTCGCGGCGGCCGCTTACCTGCCGGATGCGGGTTTCGCCGAGGTCTTCACCGCGCACGGCAATCGCGTGACCATGGGCGGCCAATTCTTCCCGAACGGGCAGGGTCGCGTTGAGGGCGGCGGCTACCGGCTGACCGGATCGTGGAGTTTCGGATCCGGTATCGGGCATTCGCAGTACGTGGCCGCGGGGTTTCTCCCGATGGACGGCGACGAGATGCGGTGGGTCAGCGAGGGCGTGCCCGACATGCAGGTGGCCGTCCTCCCGCGCGAACAGGTGAGCTTCAACGACGGCTGGAATGTGCAGGGGCTGAAGGGAACCGGTTCCTACGACTACAGCGTCGAGGACGTCTTCGTGCCCGCCGAGCGGACCTTCGCGCTGTTCACCCGTGAGCCACTGCGCGGATCGTCGCCCGCGACCCGCATGGGGCTGATGCCGGTCACCGCTGCCGGTCACGCGTCGTGGGCGCTCGGGGTGGCCAAGAGCATGCTCGACGACGTCCAGGAGCTCGCCGCGACGAAGTTCCGGATGAGTGACATGGCGTCGCTGGCCAGTCGGCCCACGTTTCAGAAGGGGCTCGCCCACCATGTCGCCGCGTGGCGGGCGGCGCGGTTGCTGGTGATCGACGCGTTCACGGCCGCCGAAGCCGCCGTCGCGGCGGGGGAGGACCTCGGGCCGGGCTTGCGCGCGGACATGCGGGTGGCGGCGGTTTACGCCACCGACGTGGCGCGCCAGTGCGCGGAATGGGCCCACCTCGTCGCCGGCACCAGCTCCATCCGTGAGGGCAGCCGGCTGGAGCGCGCGTTCCGCGACATCTACACGGGATCCCAGCACGCGTTCATCAGCGAGAAGGTTGCCATCGACGCGGCCCAGATCTGGCTGGGCATCATCGACGATCAGTTCGGGCTCTAGGTGCGGGCGACGAAATCAGCGATGATGCGGCCGAGTTCGTCGCCACGCTGTTCCTGGATGAAGTGGCCCGCGCCGCTCACCGTCGTGTGCGGCTGCCCTCGGGCGCCGGGGACATGGTCCGCCAAGACTTTGTCCCAGCCGCGTGTCGCCGGATCGCCGTCGGAGTAAGCGGTCAGGAACGGCCGCCGCCAGTCACGCAGCGCGGCCATGGTGGCGCGGCCGATCGCGGCGCCGCGATCGTTGCGAGTCAACGGAATCAACGCGATCATCTGGCGCAGCCCCGCGGTGAACCTGCGGTCGGGGAACGGCGCGTCGTAGGCGGCAAGAACCTCCGGACTCAGCGGCCCGGCCACCGCGTCGAGGAAGAAACTGGGCACCAGTTCGGGTGCGCGCTGGTAGAACGCCACGTAGTCGAGCAGGGTCTCCTGGTGGATGACCTGCCCGTCGCCGACCGCGTGGTGTGGCCAATCCAGCTTCCCGGCGAGGTCGGGGTCGCAGGTGTGCAGGATTGTGTTGGTCGCGACGACGCGGGCGAACCGGTCGGGGTCGCGTGCCAGCATGCTGAGCCCGATCGGGCCGCCCCAATCCTGAACCACCAGCGTGACATCGGACAGCCCAAGCCGGGTCACCGCGCTGTGCAGCCAGTCGATGTGCCGGTCGAATGTGTAGTCCGTCGGGTCGGTGAGTTTGTCCGACCGGCCGTAGCCGATGTGGTCCGGTGCGATCACCCGCAGCCCCGCCTCGAGCAGCACGCCGATGACGTGCCGATAGAGATACGACCACGTGGGCTGTCCATGCAGCAGCAGGACGACCGGCACATCGGGCGGCCCGGCATCGACGTAATGCATTCGCAACGGGTCGATTCCGGCGGTGTGAACATCGAGGTAGTTCGGCTCGAACGGAAAGTCCGGCAGGAACGCGAAGCGCTCGTCAGGGGTGCGCAGGACGGTCATCACCTCACCTGCCAAGGGTCTTGAGACTGCCGGCAAGGATGATGGCGCGCAACGTCTTTCGGTCGAACTTACCGCTGGGCAGCGTCGGGATCTCGTCGCTCGACGCCAAGAGCCAGCGCGTCGGTACCTTATAGGCGGACAGGTGCGCACGGGTGTGGGCAGACAGCGCGTCGACGTCAATGCCCTCGCCGGTCGGCGCTTCCCCCGCCACGACGACAGCGCAGACTTCCTCCCCGCGCGCAGGGTCGTCGGTTCCGAGGACCAGACACTGTGCCACGCCGGGGAATTCGGCGACGACCGCTTCGACCTCGAGCGGTGACACGTTGGCGCCTGCGGCCTTGATCAGCTCGGTGGTCCGGCCGACGTAGAACAACCGCGGGTCGCCCGGTCTGCGGTAGACGCGGTCACCGGTGTGGTACCAACCGTTTTCGTCGAACGTCTCGGACCGCTCCCGCTTGTTGTAGCCGGCCATCACGCCGATGCCGCGAACCAGCAGTTCGCCCACCGTGCCCTCGGGAACCGGGTTGCCCGCGTCGTCGACGATGCACATGTCGGTGAACGCGAAGCCGCCTGCGGTCTCAGACATGGTGCGGTGCACGGGGAATCCGTCGGGGACGTCGACCATCGCGATGTCCAGCGGCCCGTCGCGCAGCATCGGTGCGCAGCTCAGGTCGCGATCGGGAAAGCTCGGATGCTCGCGAATCCGCTGGGTGAACGCGGGCCACCCGACAACGCCGGCGGCCCGTTCACGCTCGATCAGGTCCAACGCGGTCTCGGCGTCCAGCCGTGGCAGGACGAGGACGGTGAGCGGTTCGTGCAAAGCCCCGGTCGCGGCCAGCAGCCCGCCGACCCAGAAGAACGGCATTGCGCACAGAATCCGGGTCGGTCCTTCGCCTTTCGTGATCGCTCGAATCGCGCTCGGCCACATGGAGGTCTGGCGCACGAGTGTGCCGTTGGTGTGCATCACACCCTTCGGGTCGGCGGTCGAGCCCGACGTGTGAATGACGACCGCGAGGTCGGCGGGGGAGACCTCCGCCTCAGCGGCGGCCAGTAGTTCGGGGGAGACACCCGCATCGGTCCACGGAGTCGCCCAGCCGGGAACCGGGCCGTCGACGAACACGATGCGACGCAGGTACGGCGCAGCAGTGAGGGTGAGCCGCCCGGCCGGCTGAGACGTCAAGCCGGGCCAGGCGGTCTCGAAGCGCTCGGCGACGTCGATGTTCACCACCCGGCTCGGGGCGATGAGTAGCGCGATGTCGGCCAGCCGCGCCACCTTGGCGATCTCTGCCGGGGTGTAGAGCGTGCTGAGGGGGACAGCCAGCGCGCCGATGCGGGAGAGCGCCAGCCACCAGATCACCCAGTCGACGCCGTTCGGGAAGAACAGTCCGACGCGGGAACCCTTGCCGACGCCCTCGCCCAGCAGCCATCGCGCGACACGGGCCGAGCGCTGGTGCGCCTCGCGGTAGCTGAGCCGATCCGTCGGGGTGATCAGGTAGAGGTGCTCGCCGAACTCGTTCGCCGCACGTTCGAGAAGCGCGGGAACGGTCGGGCGCGGGGACTCCGTCACCTACTGATTGTCTCCAACGCGCACTGGGCGACCGCACGAGGCGGCCGCCCAGCAGGGCGCGGCGTGTCAGGCGCCCAGCGTGCGCTGGATGTCGCCCTTCATCGCGTTCAGTTGCGAACCCCAGTAACCCCAGCCGTGCGTGCCGTTGGCCGGGAAGTTGAACGTGCCGTTGCTTCCACCCGCCGCCTCGTAGGCCTGCTCGAACTCCTTGTTGCTGTCCACGGTGATGGTCTCGAGCAACTGGCCGGCGATGTCACCGCCACCGCCGAGTTCGGACGGGACGCCGTTGCCGCAGTACACCCAGATGCGGGTGCCGTTGCCCACCAGCCGACCGACGTTGACCGTCGGGTCGTTGCGCTTCCACGCCGGTCCGCCCGGTGCGCCCCACATCGCTGTGGCGCTGAACCCTCCCGCGTCGCGCATGGCTACGCCGACCAGCAGCGGCCAGATCCCGGCTGACAGGTTGAGAAAGCCGGAAAGCGATGCGGCATAACGGAACTGGCCCGGATGGTACGCCGCCAGGATCAGCGCGGCGCTGCCCGACATCGACAGGCCGACGACCGCGTTGCCGCTCGGCGAGATCCCCTTGTTGGCGGACAGGTAGGCGGGCAGTTCGGAGGTCAGGAACGTCTCCCACTGATAGGTGTACGTGCCACCGTTGCCGACCGCGGGGCTCTGCCAGTTGGTGTAGAAGCTGGACATGCCGCCGACCGGCATCACCACCGACAGCCCGGAGTTGAAGTAGTTCTCGAATGCCGCCGTCTCGATGTCCCAGCCGCTGTTGTCGTCGCGGGCGCGCAGACCGTCGAGCAGATACACGGCGTGGGGTCCGCCGCCCTGGAACTTGACCGGGATGTCGCGGCCCATCGCGGCGGACGGGACCATCAGTGTTTCCACCGGCAGGCCGGGCCGTGAAAAGGCCCCAGCGGTGGACGAGCCACCCGCCACCGCGACCAGCCCCGGAACCAGAAGTGCCGCCAGCGCGCCGACCATCGACCGACGCACCCAACTATGTACAGATCTCATCGCTGTTGAACTTTCCTGATCGAGGGTTACCGCAGAGCGGTTCCTTTGCGGACCGGACCCCCGTCGGTCAGATCAGGTGCTGCTGCTTCACACCTGCCGCACTGCGGCCGTTGCTGATCGGTTTTTCGGTGCGGAGCGGCCCCATGTTACGGACGTCATCGTTCGGTAATCGCCGACATCGACCCGCTGAGCCGACGAGGCGAATAACTTCAGGGGGTACACAGCATGCAGCAGGTGGGGGCGGATGAAACAGCGATACGACGTGGCGGTCGTGGGCGGCGGCCCGGCGGGTGCGGCGGCGGCATGGCAGGCGGTTCGAACCGGCGCGCGTGTCGTCGTGCTGGACAAGGCCACGTTCCCGCGCGAGAAACCGTGCGGCGACGGGCTGACGCCGCGGGCAGTGAGCTTCCTGCAGAAGATGGGACTGGCCGACGAAGTAACGCGGTTCCATCGCGTGAACGGCGCCAGGATCTTCAGTCCGGGGGAATGGAACCTCGCGTTCCCGCGTCGCCCGGGGATGCCCGACCACGGTTACGTGGCTCGTCGCACGGAACTGGATACGGTGCTGATCAAACGCGCCGATACCGCCGGCGCCGAAGTGCGCGAGGGCGCGGAGGTGGTCGCGCCCTTGGTCGACGACGACGGCCGCGTCACCGGCGTCACGCTCAAGGGCGGCGAACAGGTGCGCGCCGATGCGGTGATCGCGGCCGACGGCGCCTATTCACCGGTCAAGCGCGCGCTCAATCTCGACTCGAAGTACAACGGATATTCGGCGATCGCGATCCGCGCCGAGATGCCGGTCGACCAGCCCGACACCGACACGCTCGACATCTATCTGAAGTTGACGTTCGACGGTGACCAGTTGCCCGGATACGGCTGGCTGTTCCCGCTGGGGGGCGGGCGGGCCAACATCGGCCTGGGATACTGCACCAGTTACAAGAATTGGCAGCGAATCAACGCCACGGCACTGTTCGAGGAGTTCCTGTCCGGGCTTCCACGCGAATGGAAGCTGCCCCGGGTCGACGAACTGAAGAAGTCCAAAGCGCTGCAAGCCTGGCGGCTGCCGATGGGATTCACCGCCTGGCCACCGTGGCGGCCGGGTGTGCTGTTCGCCGGTGACGCGCTCGGCGCGGCCAGACCTGTTTCCGGGGCAGGCATTTCGAAGGCGCTGCAGTCCGGCGTGGCCGCGGGGGAGTGTGCGATCGCGGCGCTGACCAACGGCGGCCCGGATGACTTCACGAACTACGCGCAGCGTGTGGAGGCGGACTGGGGCCGGCAGTACCGGATGGGCCGGTTCTTCCATCGGGTGGTCGGCGTTCCGGCCATTGCGAATACTGGAATCAAGGTGCTGGACAAGGTGAATCACCCAGGTCTGCGGTCGCACCTGTTGTTCTGGGAAGGCTGGCGCGACCCGGCGGCAACGCACTAGCCGCCGCGTCTGTCAGTTCCTGTTGTCTGAGAGCCGTCGGCTCACGTAGCGCTTGAGTTCGGCCGACAGCGCCTCGGCGGTGAGCAACCGCGGAAGCAGCGACGGGTCGGACATCCGTGCGCGGAAAGCGATTTCGACGGTGACGTCGTGCTCGGGGCGGTCTTCGACGGAGATCTGGTCGCCCGCGCGCACCGTCCCCGGCGAGATGACGCGAAAGTAGGCACCCGGTTTGGCGCCTGCGGTGAACGTCTTGATCCAGCGGTCGACTTCGAGGAAGGCCGAAAACGTGCGGCACGGTGTGCGGGGCGCGGACACTTCGAGCAGCAGGCCGTCAGTGCCGACGCGCCAGCGTTCACCGATCCGCGCCTGAGTGACGTCGACGCCCGCCGTCGTGAGATTCTCGCCGAACATGCCGTTGGTGATCTGGCGGTCGAGTCGGGTTTCCCAGTAGTCCAGGTCTTCTCGTGCGTACGCGTACACCGCTTGGTCGGCGCCGCCGTGCAGTTTCGGATTGCCGATGGTGTCGCCGACGAGCCCACTGCCGCCCCGCGCAGAAGCCGGTGGCCGCACCATCACCTCGTCGTGGACGGCCACCTTGTCGATGCCCGTCGATCTCGACGGTGCATCGGGATTCACCCGTACCCGAGCAACATTCACCGACACCACTTCACCCACTCGGACAGGGTAACGGCGGCCCGCGCGGCGACCTCTACCGGAAAGACCCTCCCCATCGCCTACTACCGAGCGTAGTATTCGGGCAAGCGCCGCAGACGCCGACGGAGGTTTCCCGTGAAGTGGAGTTTCGCCCAAGTAGGCCTGCTGGTCATCTGCGCCTTCCACGTCATCCAAGCGGTGATCGGTTTCATTGTCGAACCGAGCTTTGCGACCGGACCAGATGCACCGACCGCGCAAATCCTCGGGATGGACTACAACGGCTGGCATGCCGTCGCGGGACTCGCCCTGTTCGGGCCGGGCCTGATCTTCGCTGCCCGAAAGTCGTGGTCGGTGTTGTATCTGCTCGCCGCGGCGGTGGCCGGCGCGCTGCCGGGTATCTGGGCCTTCTTCTCGCACCAGGTCGCGTACGTGTTCACGTTCCCCAACAACACGACCGACGCGATCGTGCACCTGGTCACAGCCGCGGTGATGTTGGCAGTGGCCGGTATTCAGATCCGACTGGACGGTGGCCTGCAGAATTCGCTGGCCGATTTGCGTAAGGAGTCGTAAACCGCAGGCGTCATTGGGTTTCCGACGCCGAGTCCTCGTCGTCCGCCGACGGAACTCCTTCCGGCGGTGGCGTGGAATAGGCCGGCGCGGTCGGCGGCACCGACTCTTCGGTTTCCTTCGAGGGCCGTTCCGGTGAGCTCATCGGTCTTCTCCTAGGTCAAGGTGTCCTGCCCTGATACCCACCCGGCGAGTCCGGAAACGACTTCAGGTGATGGCCACGGAGACGGCTTTCGAACCCAAGCGCATCGTCGGTGCGGCGCGTCCCCACAGCAACATCGACCTATGCACGACGCAGTGCGCCTAGAGTGGCGTTTGGCCACTCTGGATGAAGGTTATAAGTTCTAAGTATCAATCGGTTTCAAACGCTGGAGGCGTGCTCATGAGCTTTTCCAAGACCGCACTGTCTGCTGTCGCAGTCGCAGGCGGGCTCACCGCAGGCATCCTGGGCCTGGGAGCTCCAGCAAGCGCCCAGCCAGCTCCGCCGCCGCCGCCGCCGCGGCCCATGCTCGGGGAACCGGTTCCGCGGTGGGCGCCGCCGAAGCCCGCCGAGTTCTGGATCGGGGAGCCGGTCGTATGGTTCTCGGGCTGGGGCGGACGCTGGGGCGTGTGGAAGAACGGTCAGTTCATCACGTTGTCGTCGAACCCTGTCACCAACGGCGGGTGAGGTCGGCAAGTCCGACCCGCAGCTCAGTGTGACGCGTCGAGGATCTTGATCGCGAAGATCAACGAGTCGCCGGGTTGGATCCCGGCAGCGGGCTGACCTTCGGGGTAGCCATCGGCAGAGGTCATGGCGACCGCGACCGTCGACCCGACCTTCTGCCCGGCGATTGCCTTCTGGAAGCCCGGTACGACGCCGTTCAGCGGAAAGTCGACCGGGGCGCCGCGCTGGTAGCTGCTGTCGAATACCGAGCCGTCGCGGCCGTTGACGCCCATGTAGCAGACGAAGACGGTGGCCGTGTCGGCGACGACAGGCCCATCGCCGGCTTTCAGGGTGTGCACCTGCGTCTCGCTCACCTTGAACGGTCCCTGCACGTTGATCAAGGGTGCCGCCGAATCTGTGGATCCGGTGACGGCGACGCTGCCGGTGTCTCCGTTGAACGTCCACTCTGGCGTGGCGCCGTTGGGCGGCGCCGCCGTCGGGCACGCTGCGCTGGCCGGGTCCGCCGTCGGTGTGGGCGAGGGGACCAGCTCGTCGGCGAGAGAGGAGGTCGTCGTTGTCGACGAAGTTGTGCTTGTCGAGGAGGCTTTCGTATCGGAGCCGCACGCGACAAGCGTCATGATCAAGGAAGCGGCGCAGGCCGCGAGCGCCGCAGCGGAGGACACACGAGAAAGGTTCACGGCCGCCACGGTACCGACAACCGTATCCGCGCCAACGCTAGGTGCGCTTGAGTGCGAGCACCGGGATGGTGCGGACGCCCGCGGTCTTCTCCGCGTACTCGGCGAAGCCGGGGTAGCGACGGGCTTGTTCGGCGTAGATGCGATCGCGGTCGACGCCGGTGATTTCGCTGACGTCGACGGTGTGGGTGTCGGTGCCGAGTTCGATCTCTGCACTGCCGGCCGCGGTCAGGTTGTAGTACCAGGCTGGATTCGTCGGCGCACCGGCCTTGGAAGCGAAGACGTAAATGGTGCGCGGATCGTCGTCGTCGGGCAGATACATCATCGGCGTGACAGTCTGCTTGCCCGTCTTGCGGCCGGTGTGGTGGACGAGGACCATGGGAGCGCCCTCGAAGTTTCCGCCGACGCGACCACCGTTGGCGCGAAACTCGTTGATTATCTGGGTGTTCCAGTCATCGGGTGCGCTCATCGTGGTGTTACTCCAATTTTGATGGTCGGGTCAGCAACTTTACTCGTGTGCAGCGGCCTCGGATTGCGCTTCCACGCCCCTGGTTGTTCATCGCCGTCAGCGCCCCGGGCGCGACGCGCATTTTGGCTAGGCCATCGATGATCAGCCCCAGACCGAGCGCGAATTCGTCGTCCAACGGCACCGGCGGGTAGTCGGCCACAGCGTGGGTTGCCGGGAACATCTGCGGGCTTACCGAGACAGAGGTGAAAGCCGTTGGGTTACAGGGCCAGCTCGTGGGTTCGTTGGTCTCGTCCTCGACCCTGAGCAAGTGTTGCTCGCGTGTTTTAGCTGCCAAGATTCAGCGTTACATGTAACATGTCGGCATGGCCGTGAGGGAGAGGGTCAGCGAGTACCGACGGCGGATGCGGCAGCGGGGCCTGCGTCCGCTACAGGTCTGGGTTCCTGACGTGCGTACCGAAAGTTTCGCCGCCGAGGCGCATCGTCAGGCTTTGCTGGTCGCACGAGCAGAGGCGAGCGCAGATGACCAGGATTTCATCGAGGCCATCTCCACGACATGGGACGAGGAGTGAACAGGGGCGAGATCTGGACCGTTGCAGGGGGCGTTTACGCGACCAAAGCGCGTCCTGCCGTGATCGTTCAGGACGACCTCTTTGATGCCACGAGTTCGGTGACTGTTGCACCAATATCCAGCACGCTGTTGGACGCGCCGTTGATGCGCATCCGAATAGCCGGCGGAAAGGGCCGGTTGTCCGGACTTGATCACGACAGTGACGTGATGATCGACAAGCTGACAACCGTCAGGAGATCGAATGTCCACGCCCGGGTCGGTCGGCTGACAGCGGAGCAAGTCGTCGAGGTTGAGCGAGCGATGATGGCGTTCCTCGGCCTTGCGCGATAGGCGGGAACTGTTGAGGGGTTCGCGTTCGACGCTCGGGGCTGTATTAAATACGTTGATGAGCAGGGCACTACATCGGTCGTACTGGTAACCCTGCATATTCGACTACTGCATATTCGACGTCGCAAGGAAAGCAAGTGAGGTGAGCCCCCTGTAGTGGTCCAGTTGATCAATACCCGTGTTGTTGGTCCACTGTTATGAGAGTTGGGGGGCAGAGTGATCATCAGGAGGTCACATGCCCCGTCGGTACTCCACATCGGTGCGTCGGCAAATCATTGCGCGGCTGAGGTCGGGTGAGCCGGTGGCGGCCGTTTCGGTCGACACCGGGATTTGTCAGGCGACCCTGTTCCGGTGGAAACACCAAGCCCTAGTCGACGCCGGCGTCATCGACGGCATCCCGAGCGTGGAGGCCGACGAGCTCGCCGCGGCGCGTAAGCGCATCGCGGCACTAGAGGCCGAGCTGGCCTTGACCAGAGATGCCTGTGAGTTGTTCAACGAGCAGGCGGTGGTGCCCCAAAACGCCGCCGCGCGATCACTGAACAGTTGATCGCGCGAGGGCATTCAGCTCGATCTGCATGTCGGGTAACTGGATTGACGCGGTCCTTGCTGCAGTATCACCGGCGCCGCCCAGTTCCAGATCGTGAGGTTCGCCGGCTGATTGTTGCCGATACGATCACCGAGATCCACCTGCGTTCTCGCGGGACCTACGGGCGCAAGAGAGTCCGCGCTGCGCTGCTGGCCGACTACGAGATGAACGTCAATCACAAGCTGGTCAACTCCATCATGTCCGAACGCGGTCTGTATGGGCTGCCGCGCCCAGAGCGGCGAAAACCGAATCTCATTGGGGTTGACACCTCCGTTGACCTGGTGAATCGGCGCTTCACCGCAGAGATGCCCAACCAACTGTGGTGTACCGACATCACCGAACATCCCGCTCGCGACGGGAAGGTTTACTGTTGCGCGATCCTGGACTGCTTCACGCGCTTGATCGTGGCCCGTACGTTCTCGACGTCCGCTGACACCGCACTGGTCAACAACGCGGTCAACATGGCCGTCTCTAACAGGAATCGTTGGGGGCCAACAATTCTGCATGCAGATCACGGCACGCAGTTCACCTCCTGGAGCTCTCGGGGAGAACATGCGGCGATGGGGCCTGCTCGGCTCTTTCGGGACCGTGGGCGACTGCTTCGATAACGCCGCTATGGAGTCATTCTGGGCACGGTTACAGGTCGAGTTGCTCAACACCCGCAAATGGGCCACCACCATCGAATTAGCAGCCGCCATGGCCGATTACATCGACAACTTCTACAACATCGAACGCCGCCATAGCTACCTCGGTAACATCAGCCCCACAGAGTTCGAAACGCTCTGGACATCAATCAGCTCGACCCCTCAACTCGCATGATCGTGGCTCGAAACAGCGGGGATAGATCAACTGGACCACCAAACGGGTCCCCCTCACGTGCACTGAAAGCCGGCCGGCGTCGTGCACACCCCGTCATATCCGCGGACCCTCATAGCGCCCCGAATTCAATCACTGTTTCAATCAACGATTGATTCCGCGGTCGATCAGTGCTTTGATGAGCCCATGGCCAACGTTGACGCGGGCACCAGAGAACGGTTGTTGACAGTGGCGGAGCGGCTGCTGCTGGAGTCGGGATACGACGAGGTTTCGGTTCGGGCGGTCTGCACGGCAGCGAACGTGAACCCGGCTGCGGTGCATTACCACTTCGGCTCGAAGGTGGGACTGGTGTCGGCGCTGCTGGAGGACCGCCTCGGACCGCTGTGGAAGGTGACCTTGGCCGACCGCGACGACGCCGAACAGTTGACGGTCCCCGATGCGGTCCGGGTCGTCGTCGACCCGCTGGTGGTGCTGGCCGCCGACCCGGCCGGGCGCCTCTACCTGAACCTGCTGTCGCGCCTGCTGCTGTCTCGGCGGGAGCTGAACTGGACACAACGATGGTTTTCCCTCACACCGTGGGCAGAGTTGTTGCAGCGCAACGTGCCCGGCCTGTCCCCTGCCGAGGCGAAACACCGCTGGATGCTCGCCTTCGAACTCATCTTCGTGCAGTTCGGTGATCCACTCGCCGGGGATAGGAGATTGACCGGCCGACAAGTGGACACGCTGTGCACGGTGGTCTCGGCAGGGCTGTCGGCACCGGCGGTGAACCGATGAGCGGCCCAGCCACCGACGTGTTCGCGCCCGCGACGCTCGGGCCGATCACGCTGCGCAACCGGGTGATCAAGGCGGCGACGTTCGAGGCGCGCAGTCCTGCAGGAGCAGTCACCGACGACTTGATCGCCTACCACCGCGCGCCGGCTGCCGGAGGGGTGGGCATGACCACCGTCGCGTACTGTGCGGTCGCCCCCGAGGGACGCACCGCACGCGATCAGATCGTGATGCGACCGGACATCGTCCCAGACCTGACCCGGCTCACCGACGCCATCCACGCCGAGGGCGCGAAAGTGTGCGCGCAGTTGGGTCACGCGGGACCCGTCGCCAACGCGGCCTCCAACGGCGTTGCCGCAATATCACCGAGCCGCATGTTCAGCCCGCTGGCCATGCGGGCCACCCGAAGGCCCGACTCCGCGGCACTGTCACGGGTGGTCGCCGATCATGCCCGAGCGGCGGAAGTGGCCGTCGAGGCCGGCTTCGACGGGGTCGAACTGCATTTCGCGCACAACTATCTCGTGAGTGCGTTCCTCAGTCCACTGCTCAACCGGCGCAGGGACGACTACGGCGGAAGTCTGGTCAACCGTGCCCGGCTGGCCCGGCGGATCGCGATCGCCGTGCGAGAAGCGGTGGGAGACCGAGTCGCGGTGATCGCCAAGCTCAGCATGGACGACGGTGTCGCCGGCGGGTTGCGGCTCGAGGAGAGTCTGCAGGTCGGGCGGTGGCTGCAGGACGACGGTGCCCTCGACGCGCTTGAGCTGACCGTGGGCAGTTCACTGCTCAACCCGATGTTCTACTTCCGCGGCGATGCGCCACGCAGCGAGTTCGCGCGGACCTTCCAGCCGCCGCTGAGCTGGGCGTTGAGTACCGCCGGGCGGCCCTTCCTACGGCGCTACCCGTACCAGGACGCCTATCTGCTCGACCACGCCCGCCAGTTCCGTCGCGAGCTGTCGATGCCGTTGATCCTGCTCGGCGGCATCACCACCAAAGCCACCATGGACATGGCGATGCGTGAAGGTTTCGAATTCGTGGCCATGGCACGTGCACTGCTGCGGGACCCATCGCTGCTCAACCGAATTCGGCAGGACCGGGATGCCGCTTCGCTGTGCACGCACTGCAACAAGTGCATGGTGACGATCTTCGAGCGGACCCACTGCGTGCTCACCACTGAACCGGTGACGCTTCCCGACCGGGAGTTCATCGGCGGGAGCAGCTGAGGGCCCCAACCTCAATCGCCAGCGTATGGGGAAACGTCCTGCCGAACCGTGGACGTTGACCTGACCCACCCGAGCGGCCCGAGGCTGGACTCCCTGGTTGACAGGCTCATAATTGTTGTCGCCTTGCGACTTCGGGTGAGAACTGGATGCGAAATCCTCTGCCGGTCGTACTCTGCGGCAACGTGGGTTGCGTCCAGCAGAGTGGGGTCAAGTCCAGGGACGTGGTGTACGACCTCGTCGTGTGATTCTTCGAGGTGATGGTTCAGGCGGTCAGTGCTGCGGGGGTGGCCTCCTGTTCGGTCGGGGTATTGTTGACGGTGCGTGATTTGCTCAGCACGTCGAGGCCGAGGTAACGCCGGGATTCGGCCCATTCGTCGAGTTGCTCGGCCAGCACGGCGCCGACGAGGCGGATGAGGGCGTCGCGGTCGGGGAAGATGCCGACGACGTCGGTGCGGCGGCGGATCTCCTTATTGAGGCGCTCCTGAGGATTGTTGGACCAGATCTGACGCCAGATCTGCTTGGGGAACGCGGTGAACGCGAGCAGGTCCGGGCGGGCCGCTTCGAGGTGCTCGGCCACCTTGGGAAGTTTGTCGGACAGCGCGTCGATGATCCGGTCATACTGGGGGGCAACAGATTCCCCGTCAGGTTGATCGAACACCGAATGCAACAGGGTGCGCACCCACGGCCATGACGCTTTCGGGGTCAGCGCCATCAGATTCGTTGTGTAGTGGGTTCTGCAGCGCTGCCAGGCCGCGCCGGGCAGGGTGGCGCCGATGGCGGCCACCAGCCCGGCGTGGGCGTCGCTGGTAACCAGTTTGACCCCCGATAGGCCCCGTGAGGTTCCCCCCGGGTGGTGGACATCGAGATAGCAGGTTGGATGATCCTGCTGGAAGGATGTCACCATGTCCCGAACCCGTCGGTCGTTTACGACCGAGTACAAGGTCGAGGCCGCTCATCGTGTGATCGATTCCGGGCGCACCATCGCCGAGGTCGCCCGCGAACTGGGTCTCAACGAGGCCCTGCTGGGGCGGTGGGTCGCCGACGAGCGGCGTCGCGTGGAGGCCGCGGCGGCCCGCAACGAGGAGCCGTTGACCCCGGCCGAGCGCACCGAGCTGGCGCGGTTACGAAAGCAGGTCGCCGAGCAGGAAAAGGACATCGCGTTCCTGAAAAAAGCCTCGGCGTACTTTGCGGCCAACGGACTGAAGTAGATCGGTTCGAGTTGATGGCGGCAGAGTGCGCGACCACGGAGATCACCCGAATGGCACGCTTGCTGGGGGTCTCGACTTCTGGCTACTACAAGCGTGTGAAGCGGTCGGATACAACGGAATTGACTAATCGAGAGCAACGGAAAGCCGATCTGACCGTGAAGGTCGTCGCACACCATCGCGACTCCGGTGGGACCTACGGGTCACCCCGGATCACCGCTGATCTGCGGGCTGCCGGTGAGCAGGTTTCGGAAAGGACTGTCGCCAAGATCATGGCCGAGATCGGTCTGGTCGGGATCAGTCCGCGCACGTTCAAGGTGCTGACCGCGTGGTCCAGTCGCTTTAGGTAGGTGCCGTGGTGCTTCTCCTCGTACTGAGGGCTCAGCGACTGGAGCGGCTTTTCAGCGAACTTCTCCGCAGTCACGTGTCCTTTGGTCGAGTCATCAAGTGCTTGGCCTAGATGCGGGTACGTACCTGCCCCATGGCTGCGCAGCGAGTTCCGCATGCCGATGTACCACTTGGTCGCTGTAGCCGAGCATTTCGGCCACGACCGGAGGAGGCACCTGGGTAACGAGTTCGCGCAACGCGATGTTTCGAGCGCCGAGCAGGTCGATGCCGAAGCGCCGCAGACGGTCCATGACGGTGTTGGGGTGCAGGTGTTCGCCGGGTCGGTTTCCCGGAAAGAGCCAAGGATTGTCTGCCCCAGCGGTTCGGAGGTTGGGCCGGCTATTGATGTGCCTCTTGAGCAGGTCAGCGAAGGGCTCGGGGACGGGCGACGGAGTAACACCGAGGACCAGCGAGAGTCCCTCGGGAGCGACGAGCACCTTGCTCATCGGGATGGCTGCGACCTTCACGAGTGGCTGGGCGTAGAGGAGTAGCAGGGTTCCGGCGACGCGGTAGGGGAGCGATTCGCTGTCGCCGGACAGGAGCTCGCGAATCCACTCAAGTCGCTGGTCTTGCGTGAGCGCTCGGACCGTCTTGGCCTGCCGATGCCCGAGGGTGATTGATCGGTTGACCCGCATTTTTTCGCACCAGATGATGAATGTCCGGATGAGGTGCCGCGTTGTCGGACCGGTTGTGACCCACTGGTCCACATCTTGCTGTGTGCAGTTGGCGATGGTCCGTCCGTGTTCGTCGCGAAGCCACTCAAGGAACTTCAGTGCTTCGGTGATGTCCTGCTTCGAGGCGTGAACGGGCCCACGGGTTGGCTTTCCGGCGAGCGCAATATTGTTGATTCGTTTGAGGTGGTGCCAGGTGGCGAACTGTCTGATCGGTCTGGCGATCTCGGGGTCTGATACTGGGTGGAGCTTGTCGTCGATCCACCGCTCGAAGTAGGCAAGGTACTTGTCACGGGCCTGCAACACCTCATGGTGCTGAAGGATGGCCCGAAGGTGCTCGACGTGCCGACCCCTGGGCTCGTACTGGTCCAGTCCGTCGTGGGTGAGGGGAGTGGTGCCGTCTCCGAGGGAACGAAGGAGTGCCTGAACCTTGTCCGATCGTTTCCAAGTGATTATGCTCTCGGCGCGATCGGCTGCGCACAGGGCGTCGATGAGATGTGTGAAGCTCGCGGGGGAGTCCGGGTGGAGGAACGCTCGCTCAAGGTCTTCGCGGAGGCTGCAACGTGCGCATACGTTGCCGCGGTAGGGTCGCCGCTCGTCGTTGCACGACGTGCAGTGGAAGTTCTGGCGGATACGTGCGCAGTCTCGACACACCGCTTGATCGCCGATGTCCAGTCGGCCGGGCAAAAGGCGGTGGAATCCGCAGCTGGGACAGTCGCCGTAGAGGCTGGTTGCTTCGTAGTAGCAGGAGTTGCAGATGCGGCCGTCTGGCCATGTTGCTGCCGTGCGCCGCATCTCGCGGTGACAGCGAGCGCACTCCATTGATCCGTCCGTGACCTTGGGTCGCCCGCGAACGGTGTTCCGGCGCTGCGGTTCAATCGTCATCGCTGAGGATCCGAGCACGCTTGGGGCGGATGGTCTTGTTCAGTTCTACGACGTTCTCTCGGCCGGCGCTGGCGGCCTTCCTTCGGGCGTCCGCGGCAGTAACGGTGACGAGATCGTCTGGGCCGCAGTCGAAGATGTCGCAGAGTGCGGCGATTAGCTTCAGAGAAACTCGTTCGGGTCTTTGGTGGACGAGTCGGTAGACCTGTGGCCGTGACAGCGTGATGCCGCGTTCATTCAGCCGTGGGATGAGGTCGGTGCTGTTGTGCATCTGGTTACCCGCCATAAGCTCGGCGAGCCGCCATTGGTAATCGACATCGCGTTTCATCCGGCGCCGCCGTTCTGCTTCGGCTGAAGCGCTGCGGCGATAGTGGCGTCGAGCGCATTTCGCAGCGTCCGGGTGCGGTAGTCGCTGCTGACACAGCTATAGATCGCTGTGGTCGACGCATGCTCATGGCCCATTTGGTGTTGGACGAACATCGCGTCCCAGCCGGCTTCGAGCAAGTGCGTTGCATAGGACCGTCGGAACGAGTGGAGGTCGAGGCCGGGCGAGAGGTCGAGATCGTCACAGTAGCGGCGGAACCGCCTGATGAGGGTGGTTTCCGAGACGAGATTTCCACGTTCGCTGGGGAACAGGTCGATCCCGTCGTCCATATGGGGCTGACCATTCTCCAGCCAGTCGACCAGTACTTCGGGTGTCCAGTCGAAGACTGTCAGGACGCTGCGCCGCTTCGGCGGGGAGCCCTTCTTCGCTTTGCCGTATCGCACATGAACCAGGCCGAACTTTCCGAACTCCTTAGCGTGGGGGTTCCTTGCGAAGTCGACCGTCTGCAAGTGGGCCAGTTCGTTGAACCGCAACCCATACGAGTAGGCGATCTTGAACATCACGGCGTCGCGGTATGCGGGCAGCCAACCCTTTCTGCCCGAAGCTACGACGGCAGATACCTGCTCGTCGGCATGATCGAAGAAGTCTTGAAGTTCGCGCTTGGTGAATGCGCGTTTCTCGGGTTGGGCCTCGTTCTCCTGGACATGGCGAGCGGTGTTCCAGTCGAAGAAGACTTGGGATGGGTGGGTCCCGAACAGTGCTTCGCAGACGCGGTCCCAGCCGTAGTCCGGATTGCTGATATAGGAGCAGAACTGTCGTAGGCCGACCTGATACGAACGGATCGACGACTGGGCGAGTTTGTGGATACTTCGAAGATCGCCGAAGAACTCGTCGACCATGGCGACGGTCCAGGTCCATGGGAATTCGTTCGAGTGCTCGATGAAGCGCTGCACCTGCTTGATGCGGGCGTCGATAGTCTCGAACTGCAGATTGCGGCTGAGTTGCTGGTTGCGCCAGCCCTGGAGCATTTCGGCGACTGTCTGTTCTTCGGGGTGCAGGGGCCTGACCGCGTCAACGAGATATGCACGTCCGACGTCGTCGACTGCCACCTGAAACTCCTGCCAACTGGTATCAACAGATGAATCAATGATTCATCTGTTGCATCATCAAGTCAAAACCCCAGGTCAGCGTGTCGCCGGAACGGCTACGGGCGTAGCGAGGATGGCTGCCGATACGAGTCCGCAGATCGGGGACGGAGGGCGGAAAGTGTTGCAACGCTGCGGAAAACGACGGGAGGAGTGGTGACCGCCAAGCGGCAAGGCGCTGATTCATCTGATGCAATATGCAGTGGTTTACTTGACATAATGTGGCTTATCGGCATTTTCCAGACGTGCGAATCTCGGCCGGCGGATCGCCTAACCGTTTAAGCTGTCGCGATCCGGGACCAGTTGGTGGCAAACCGAGAAAACCCCAGAGCTGTCCGACTTCTCGCCCTGCGTTTCTGGAGTATCTGAGCGTGCCACCCGCCCAGGCGCGCTGTGCGCCGCGGCCGGGACCCCCTCGCCACTTCTTAACCGGCTCGCCCTTTTTCGTCACTGTGACGTATTACGTGCGATCCAGACCGCACATGCCTTGAAGTCAGTCTTCGCAAACACCGCGCCACCGTCGAGGGCCGGGCCGATCATGTGCGCCCCTGGCCACCACTCGCCCGTCGTCTGGCAGCGTAGCGCCAATCCGTCACTGTGACGAATTAGCCTGCGATACAGGCTTATTCGACTCCCGAGGTAGCTTCACGATCGAACTAGTCATCTGAGGTTCAACGAGTCTGATCAAGCCGCTCTGCATGGCCTGCCTACTTTCGGAGCGCTCTCGCAGACTTCAACGCGAAATCGGCGATAGGAGAACGTAATTGACGCCGAGCACGCGGTAGGTCGGTTCGGCCCGTCGATCACACGTAACAAGCGGCAGTTTGTGCTTGCGCGCAGTTGCACCGACCAAGCCATCGTAAAGGGCGCCGCCGGATAAGCCAGCTTCGGCTAGCTCCCGCAAGAGGTTCCGTGTATCGGTTGCAGATAGGAAGCGTGACTCTGGAAAATTCCTTTCCTCCAGTCGGATTGCGGCGAGCGGACTAAGGCGGTACGGCGGCGGCAGTCGCGTCAGCACCGAGAGCAGTTCTACCGCGGCATGCCCAGACAACCCTCGGCGGCACGGCAGGAGCCTTCGTTTCGCGGCGAGGTGTAAAGGGTTCTCACGCTGCACCAGTGCGATTGCTGCGCTGGTGTCGACTAGCACATGTTCAGCGCTGGTCGGCAAGTCGCAACTCCCTGACCGCGTCTGCGTCAAACTCTGGGCCGCCACTTGGGAGCAGGAGAAGCCCGTCCTCTTCGACGAGTTCCTGGGCTGCCACGCTTTCGATGCGGATGGCCGCCCCGTCGAGGGTTATCTCCACCTCGCCGGAAATGATGCCCGACTGCTCACGGAGCGACTTCGGGATGACGAGCCGTCCAGCCTTGTCAATGGTAGTACGCATGCCATAAAGGTACCATCGACTTGGTATCACATGAGCCGACGCTCAGCGCGTCCCCTATGGCCGTCCGCGGGGAACCTCTCGATGCACTCGCCCAGGATCGCCGGGCCTTCGTCGGTTGTGAACCTACCGACGGTTTTGCCGCAGTCAGCGTCGCCAGATGCACAAACGAGCGCGCGGGCGGCGACGCCTGAGACCACCGTCGGTCCAACCGAAAATGCGACTGCTCGGCCCGGCCGGACAGTCGCACCTTCGTAAAAGCTCACTACATCACAGCGGGATCCACTGGCCCAGGAACCAGAAGCCCCAGCCGTTCCCATTGCCGGCAGGCAGCGGTTGCACCTGCTGACCGTTGTAGTTGAACGGCCGATGGTCCTGGCGCCCCCTGTCGATTCCGCGGTTCTGCCAGTCATTGCCCGGGCCCTGTTGGCACGCTGGAGCGTTGGGGGCGTTGCAGGGCGGACCAGGGTTGGCGTTGGCGGTGCTCGCGCCGAATAACCCTGCGACACCGACCCCTGCGGCCAACGTCGACACGTACATCATCCGCTTGAAATTCACCGTCGAAACTCCGTTCCATTGCAGTCATTTCACATAGCGAGGCTTTCCCCGCCGACCACGACGCTAGGGGCGACAGATTGGCGGCCACTTTGACCGACTTAAGCGTTCGCTTTGCTGTCAGTAACGAAACGGCCACGCCGAATCCGTACTCAGCCTGCTCCGGCCGGCGGTGGAACTCCGACCGGGTCCGCCGCCCGGCGATCCGCGCGGGCCTCCCGCCCAACGTGCGCCTCGGCCCACACCTTGGAACCCGCGCACAGGGCCCCTCACGGCGTGGTTTGCGCAATCATCGGACAACCCGCTCGCTGTGCGGGATCGTTGTCACATGAGCCCCAAGGTTCCCTCTCCGAAGGAAATCAGAGAAGCCGCGCAGGCCGCTGCCGAGACCGCACAGTCAGTCGCCAGCGACGCGCTGCGCATCCCGCCCGCATCGCTGCAACTGATGAGCCAAGTGCCGGACCTCATCGAGAACCTGGCCGCCGCCACCGAGCGCCTCAACGCGGCGATCGACCGGGCAGAACGCTATCTCGTGCTCGCCGATCCGATGATTCGGACCATGGATGCGATCCTGCCGCAACTCGAAGCCCTTATCGCGACCGGCAACGATGTCTACGGCGCCGTCGGGCGAATCCCTGGTGTGGCCACCGTCGGGCGGTTCGCCTCTCGAGGTTCGAACCAGCCATCGGACAAGAAATCCTCGGGCGGCAAGACCGGCCGCAAGAAGTCATAGGTCCGCTGGGGGTCGATCACTCGTAGTTGATCTCGCCCCGCGGAAACGGTCTGTTCCTGAAGTCGATTTGCGCGGCCGGGTTCGCCACTGCCGTCACCATTCCCGATCCGAAGGCGCCTTTCCGGTCAAACAACGTCGCCGTTCCCACGGCGATGCCGTCGGCGGCCCAGTGCGAATCGCCCTGCACCAGAACCCAGTCGTCGAGCGGCAGGCGCGACAACCCGACCGTCAGGTCCCCGTTGATGTAACCGATTCCCTCGGTGCCGAGGTTGGTCACCAGGCTCGTGGACTCCCCTACTGTCACCGCGCGCACGAAGGGCGACACAGCTTCTCCCGCAACGATGCTCGCGCACGAGAAGTAGAAGCGTTTGCGTGACACATTCTGGTGTGCCGCCGGCGAACGCGTCCACCCCGAGTCGTCGCTGCCGATGAAGGGCGCCAGCGCCGGCGCGTCGTCCAGCCGAGGCAACTCCGGCACACCGCCCACGGCCATCCACTCCTCGCCGGGCGGCGCCGACGATCGCCGGTATTGCACCAGGCTGGCACGCGCGACCATCCGGTTGTCTTGCACCACATCGCATTCCGCATTACGCACGCGGCGCCCGTCGCGCACCACTCGAACCTCGACCGCGGTCGGCAAGTTTCGAGCTGCACGGAAGAGGTCTACCGTCAGGCGCGTCGGCATGAAGTCTGCTGAGCCACAATGCTTCTCGAGCGTCTGAGCAGCCAGTCCGACGATGGCCGGACCGTTGAGATGGTCGTCGCCCCAGTGACTCTGGGCAAATACCGTCGGCATGAACGTGCCGTCGCCAGTCGGGGTGAAATATGCCGGATCGGTGCTCATCCGCGGATCTTCGCACAAGCGCAACAGCGCGCCTGCAGCTAGGTGTTGCGACCGCCGTTGACGCCGAGAATCTGCCCGGTGATGTAGCTCGCCTCGTCGGAGATCAGGAAAGCGCACGCTGCCGCGATGTCCTCGGGCTTGCCCATGCGGCGCACTGGCGTCGCGTCGATGGTGGCCTGGATGTCGCCGAGGTTTCCGCGCGCCTCGGCTGCGCGGAGCATCGGGGTGTCGATGAAACCGGGCGGCACCGCGTTGACAGTGATTCCGGCGGGCCCGTACTCCAGCGCCAACGTCTTGGTCAGCCCGTTGACCGCTGACTTCGCCGCCACATAATGCGCCATGTACGGCGCCCCGGAGTGGGTGCTCGACGACGAGATGTTGACGATCCGCCCCCAACCCGCCTCAACCATGTCGGGCAGCGCCGCCTGAATGCAGTGGAACACGCCGTTGAGGTTGACGTCGACGACGCGTTGCCACTGCTCGAAAGTGATGTCGCTGAACCGCGAGAAGCCATCGAGGCCCGCGGCGTTGACCAAAATCGTCACCGGCCCGAGTTGGGCTCGCACTCCCGACAGCGCGGCCTCGACCTGGGCGCGGTCGGTCACGTCGGCGGTGAACGCGAACTCGTCGTCGCTGGGGGCCAGATCGACTATCGCGACGTGATAACCATCGGCGCGCAACCTTTCCACGATCGCGCGTCCGATCCCCGAGCCACCGCCCGTGACGACCGCTGTCTTCATGTGATTTCCTTCCGGCTGATTCATTGTCGGAGAACCTTTTACGTGCGACGGGGTGG
>NZ_LZKP01000178.1 GCF_001672895.1 Mycobacterium sp. E740 | reverse complement strand
CCGTGCGGTCGGCGAGCACCGTCTCCAACGCGCGCTGGACCATCCGCTCGCTCGGGATGTCGAGCGACGACGTCGCCTCGTCGAGGATCAGCACCGCGGGGTCGGCGAGGAACGCCCGCGCGAACGCGACGAGCTGGCGCTGGCCCGCCGACAGCCGGCCGCCCCGCTTGGCGACGTCGGTGTCGTATCCGTCGGGCAGGGTGGCGATGAACCGGTCGGCGCCCACGGCTTCCGCGGCCGCGACGACCTCCGCGTCGGTGGCGTCGGGCCGGCCGAAGCGGATGTTGTCGGCGATGGTGCCGTCGAACATGAAGTTCTCCTGCGTCACCATCACGACGTGCCGGCGCAGTTCGGTCTGCGAAAGCTCGCGCAGGTCAACGCCATCCAGCATGATGGCACCGGACGTCGGGTCGTAGAACCGGGCGATCAGCTTGGCGATCGTGGTCTTGCCGGCACCGGTGGTGCCGACCAACGCGACGGTCTGGCCGGCCGGCACCTCGAGCGTCAGCCCGGGCAGCACCGGGCGGCCCGCGACGTACTCGAAACCGACGTCGTGGAAGGCGATCTCGCCGCGCACGCCGGTCAGCTGCACCGGGGACGACGGCTCCGCGATGCCGGGCCGCTCGGCCAGCACACCGGCCAGCTTCTCGAGCGCCGAGGCCGCCGATTGGAAGGTGTTGAAGAACTGCGAGATCTCCTGCATCGGTTCGAAGAACATCCGCAGGTACAGCAGGAAAGCCGTCAGGGTGCCGATCGTCATCTCGCCGCCCAGCACCCGATAGCCGCCGTAGAGCAGCACGACGCCGGTGGTGAGGTTGCCGACGAGTTTGACGCCGGGCATGAAGACCGCGAGCAGGCGGAAGGTGCGCTCGTTGTCGTCCTTGTAGCGATCGGCGATGTCTTCGAAGATCTCCTGGTTGCGCGGCTCGCGGCGATAGGCCTGCACGGCCTTGATCCCGGTCATCGTCTCGACGAACTGCACGATCACCAGCGCGGCGCTCTCGCGCACGCGGCGGTACGTCTTCGCCGACTCGTCGCGGAACCACCACACCAGCGCGACCAGCACCGGGAACGCACCCAGGCACATCAACCCCAGCCGCCAGTCGAGCACGACGAGGAGGACCGCGGTGCCGAACAGCGTGAGCACCGCGGTGACCAGGCTGTCGAACCCGGTCTCCAGCATGTCCTGGATGGCCTCGACGTCGTTGGTGGACCGGCTCACCACCCGGCCCGACGTGTAGCGCTCGTGGAACGCGATGTCGAGCCGCTGGAAATGCCGGAACACCCTGCGGCGCAACTCCAGGAGCACCTTCTGGCCGATCCGGCCCGAACGCCGCAGGAAGAACATCCGGCTGGTCGCCTGGACCACGACGACGACGGCGAGCACGCCGACGATCGTCAGCAGCGTGCGCGCGGAACCGCCGTCGATGATCGGCGGGATGCCGCGGTCGATTCCGCGCTGCACCAGGATCGGCACCGACAGCCGCGCGGCATTCTCCACGACGACGACGAGCGCGAGCAGGATCACGGCGACGCGGTACGGGCGCAACAGCGAGCCCAGCAGGCTGCGCGCCTCGCGGCGCCGGTCGATGCTCTCGTCGATGGGCAGGTCATCCTGCTGTTCTTCGAACTTGCCGCGCCATTCGGTGACCGTCATCGGCGCTCCGCCTCCGACGTGACGTATCGGCGTGGCTGACGCTCCTCGAAGACGTGTTCCAGCCGGCTGCGCTCGTCGTCGTCCTCCCACGCGCAGGCCCGTTCGCAGCCGTCGTCGAGCTGGTCGTCAGCGGCCAGCAGGTAGCGGTACTGCGGCACCTCGGCCAGCAACTCGGCGTGGGTGCCGACGTGGGTGATGGTCGCCGGCCCGGAGTCGACGCGGTCGAGCAGCGCCACCTTGTCGGCCAGCAGCACCGTCGAAGCACGGTGTGCCACAACGATTCCGGTGACCGAATGCAGCACCCGACGCAGCGCCTCCTCGACGACCGCCTCGGTGTGCACGTCGAGCGCCGACAGCGTGTCGTCGAGGACGAGGATCTTCGGCGACGCCAGGATCGCACGCGCCAGCGACAACCGTTGGCGCTGACCGCCGGACAGGCTCATCCCCTGCTCGCCGATGCGGGTGTCGAGGCCGAAGGGCAGATCGTGGACGAACTGCGCCGCGGCCACCTCGATCGCGTCGGCCACCTGTTCGTCGGTCGCCTCGGGCCGGCCCAACCGCAGGTTCTCGGCCACCGACATCGAGAACAGGGTCGGGTCCTCGAACGCGGTGGCCACCGCCTGCCGCAGCGCGGGCAGCGACAGCTCGCGAATGTCGGTGCCGTCGACGCGAATTGCGCCTTCGGTGACGTCGTACAGCCGTGACATCAACGCGGCGAGCAGCGACTTGCCCGAACCCGTCGGCCCCACGAGGGCCAGGGTCTCCCCCGGTTCGACGGTGACGTCGACATGGCGAAGGGCCCACTGGTCGGAGTCGGGGAACTTGAACCCCACGTCGAGAAGTTCGAGGCGCCCGCCGCGCGGCGGCCGGCCGACGGGCCCGTCGACGATATCGCGTGGCGCGTCGAAGATCTCGGCGATCCGGTTGGCCGCGGTGAACGACTCCTGCGTCATCGACAGCAGAAAGCCCAACGAGGCGATCGGCCAGACCAGCGAGAGCATCATCGTGATGAACGCGACCAGCGTGCCCATGGTCACGTAGCCGTGGCCGGCGGCGTAGGCGCCGAACCCGAGCACCACGATCAATGTCAGGTTCGGGATGACCTCGAGCAGGGTCCAGAACTTCGCCGACACCGACACCCGGTTGATCTGCGTGTCATACAGATTCGTGAGCTGCTCGTCGAACCGGTCGTAGACGTAGTCCTCGCGGCCGAACGACTTCACCACGCGCAGCCCCAGCGCGGACTCCTCGACGTGGGTGGCCACGTTGCCGGCCTGGTCCTGAGCCAGCCGGGACAGCCGGGTGTACTCCTGCTGAAAGTGCAGCACCGTCAGCGTGATCGGCACGATCGAGACCACCACGACCACGCCGAGCGGCCAGTACATCGCCAGCAGGATTCCCGTCACCACCGCGATCTGCAGGCCGTTCAGCAACAGGAAGAGCAAACCGAACGACATGAAGCGCCGAATCGTGCTCAGGTCGTTCATGATCCGCGACAACAGCTGGCCCGACTGCCACTGGCCGTGGAAGCTCATCGGCAGGATCTGAAGCCGCGCATAGAGGTCCTTGCGGATGTCGGCTTCGACGCCCATGGTCGCGCGTGCCGCCAGCCAACGGCGGATGAACCACAGGACCGCCTCGGTGATCCCGACGCCGATGGCAGCGGCGCCCAGCAGCCACAGCCCCTGTCGGTCCTGATGCCGGACCGGACCGTCGATGACGGCCTTGGTCATCAACGGGATCGCGACGGTCGCGGCGAGGCTCACGATCGCGACGGTGACCATCGCTACCCACCGCGCGCGGTACGGCATCAGGTACGGCAACATCCGCCACAGGTCCGAGCTCGCGCGTCGGCGCTGCTGTGGCGGTGCGATGGCCGGCGCTGAGCGCAGGGCGGGGACGGCGGGGTTCATCAATTCACCGTAGAACCTCAACAACAGATGAGGTCGACGGCTTCCCGCGCCGGTTATGCGCCGCTAGGCGTCCAACCGGGCGAACTGACGGTGCCGGTACTGCTCGACGCAGGTCGCGCGCCGAACCTTGCCGCTGGTGGTGATCGGTATCGAACCCGGTGCCACCAGAACAAGATCGGCGACGCTGAGGCCGTGGGAGTTGGAGATCGCCGAGGCGACCTCGCGCTTGACCTCGGCGAGCTTCTCGGCGGCCTCCTCGTCGGACCCGCCCCGCTTCTTGGCCTCGATGATGACGACGAGCTTCTCGGTCTCACGGTCCGGAACCGCTATCGCCGCACACCTACCCTGCGTGATCTCCTGGATCGTCGCCTCGATGTCGTCGGGAGAATGGTTGCGCCCGTAGACGATCAGCAGATCCTTGATGCGACCGATGACGAACAACTCGCCGTCGAACAGGAAACCCGAGTCCCCGGTCCGCAGCCACGGCCCTTCGGGGGTGCCCTCCGACGGTCCGGCGATCTTTCCGCCGAACGTGGCCTCGCTCTGCTCGGGCTTGCCCCAGTAGCCCATCGCGACGTTGTCGCCGTGCACCCAGATCTCGCCGACGGTCCCGGCCGGGCACTCGATGTTGGTATCGGGGTCGACGATGCGGACCAGCGGCGACCGCGGCACCCCGTAGCTCACCAGCGGTGTGCCGCTGCCGTCCGAACAGCGCTCCGCCTTGCCTGCGGTCAGCTTCTCGGAGTCGAAGCGCACGATGGCCGGTGGCTCCGCCTCGATGCGGGTGCCCACATACACCGTCGCTTCCGCCAACCCGTAGGACGGTCGCAGCGCCGATTCGGGGAGGTTGAACGGCGCGAACCGCTGGACGAAGCGCCGCAGCGTCGCGGGATGCACCCGCTCGCTACCGGTGGCGACGACGAGCACGTCGGACAGGTCGAGCCCAGCCATGTCGTCGTCTGACGTCTTCTTGGACGCCAATTCGAAGGCGAAGTTCGGCGCGGCCGAGTACGCCTTGCTGTTGGTCGCCAGCAAGTGAATCCAGCGGGCGGGCCGCTGCAGGAAGGCCACCGGACTCGTCAGCACCGCGCGGCGTCCGGTGAGGATCGGGCCGCACACCCCCAGGTACAAGCCCATGTCGTGGTAGAAGGGCAGCCACGACACGATCGTGGTGTCCGGCGGCGGGACCTTGCCGTGGTGCGCGAAGTAGTCGGACGTCACCTGCTCGAAATTGGCGAGCACATTGCGGTGGGACATGATGACGCCCGCCGGAGTGCGGGTCGAGCCGGACGTGTACTGCAGATAGGCGGTCTCCGGGTGCTCCTCGCGCCCCGCGCCGGGTCCCGGCGGACCGTCGAGGTCCAGCAGGTCGACCTCGACGACCGACGGAGCCGATGCGCCCTCCGTCGCGAGGTGTCCGGCGACCGCGTCCACGACGGACGACGTGGTGAGCACGACCGACGGCGACGCGTCCTGCAGGCACGAATTGACCCGCTCGTCTATGACGCCGCCCATCGGCACCGACAGCGGAACCGCGACCTGCCCGGCCTGCAAGGCACCGAGGAACGCGACGACGTAGTCAAGCCCCTGCGGCGCCAGGATGAATGCGCGGTCGCCAGGCGACCCGTGCCGGGACAGCTCACGGGCGACGTTCAAGGTTCGCCGATAGACCTGAGCCCACGTCAGGCTGGTGGCGGCGCCGTTCCAATCCTGGTCGTAATCGATGAACGTGAACGCCGTCTCGTTGGGCTGCAAACTGGCACGTTCACGCAGCACCGCGGGTATGGAGGTGTCAATCACGCGCATCAGGGTACCGTGGCGCGCGCCGTCGCACGGGCGAAAAAGATGTTTGCTGGACGCGGCTGGTTCGCGTTTGCCGGCCCCATCCACCTATACCGTGCGCGCCAACCGCTCAGCGAGCAGCCCGGCGAACCTGGCCGGATCTTCGGGTATGTCGCCCTCGGCGAGCAGCGCTGTGCCGTAGAGCAATTCGGCGGTTTCGACCAGCTGATCCTCGTCGCCCCGACTGTGCTGCGCCTCCTGCAGGCCGGTGACGAGCGGGTGCTTCGGGTTCAGTTCGAGAATCCGCTTGGAGACCGGAACCGTCTGCCCCGACGCCCGGTACATACGCGCCAGCGCAGGCGTGATGCCGAACGTGGGCGTGATCAGGCAGGCCGGCGACTCGGTCAGCCGCGTCGACAGCCGCACCTCGGCGACGTGCTCACTGAGGGTCTCCTTGAGCCAGGCGAGCAGATCGGCGAATTCCTTGTCCAGTTCCTCTCGTTCGGCCTCGCTCTTGTCCTCCTCGGAGTCGAGGTCCACTTCGCCCTTGGCCACCGACTGCAGCGGTTTGCCGTCGAACTCGGGCACCGACCCCACCCAGATCTCGTCGACCGGGTCGGTCAGCAGCAGCACCTCGTAACCCTTCGCCCGGAACGCTTCCAGGTGCGGCGACTTCAGCAGCTGCTCACGCGACTGCCCGGTGGCGTAGAAGATCTGCTCCTGACCGTCTTTCATGCGCTCGACGTACTCAGCGAGGGTGGTGGGCTCCTCCTCGCTGTGCGTCGAGGCGAACGACGAGATGCGCAGCAGGGCGTCGCGGTTGTCGAAGTCCGACATCAGGCCCTCTTTGAGCACCGATCCGAACTGAGTCCAGAACGTGCGGTAGTCCTCCGGCCGCTGCGACCGCAGGTCGGAGATCGTCGTGAGCACCTTCTTGGTCAACCGGCGGCGGATCGCGGTGACCTGCCGGTCCTGCTGCAGGATCTCGCGAGAGACGTTGAGCGACATGTCTTGTGCGTCGACGACGCCCTTGACGAACCGCAGGTACGTCGGCATCAGCTCCGCACAGTCACCCATGATGAAGACGCGCCTGACGTAGAGCTGGATGCCGACCTTGGCATCACGGGCGAACAGGTCGAACGGCGCCTGCGACGGGATGAACAGCAGCGCCTGGTACTCGAAGGTGCCCTCGGCCTTCATCGCGATCACCTCGAGCGGGTCGTCCCAGGCGTGCGCGATGTGCTTGTAGAACTCCTTGTACTCCTCGGCGGAGACCTCGTCCTTGGACTTGGCCCACAGCGCCTTTCCCGAATTGAGGGTCTGGGTCTCGACGGTGACCGTTTCCTGCCCGCCCTCTTCCGTCGCCGGGGTGCGCCGCTCCACCTCCATGCGGATGGGCCAGGAGATGAAGTCCGAGTACTTCTTGACCAGCTCGCGGATCTTCCACTCGGCGGTGTAGTCGTGCAGCTGGTCGTCGGCGTCCTCGGGCTTGAGGTGCAGCGTGACCGACGTGCCCTGCGGGGCGTCCTCGACGGATTCGATGGTGTAGGTGGCCTCGCCGCTGGAGACCCAGCGGGTGGCCTCGCTTTCGCCGGCCTTGCGGGTGAGCAGCTCGACCTTGTCGGCCACCATGAAGGTCGAGTAGAAGCCGATCCCGAATTGGCCGATCAGCTCCTCTGAGGCGGCCGCGTTCTTGGCCTCGCGCAACTGCTCACGCAGTTGGCCGGTACCGGACTTGGCCAGCGTGCCGATGAGGTCGACGACCTCGTCGTGAGTCATCCCGATGCCGTTGTCGCGGACGGTCAGCGTGCGCGCCTCTTTGTCGGGAACGATCTCGATGTGCAGATCGGACGCGTCGACGTCCAGGTCCTTGTTTTTCAGCGTCTCCAGGCGCAGCTTGTCCAGCGCATCGGAGGCGTTCGAGATCAGCTCCCGCAGGAAGGAGTCCTTGTTGGAGTACACCGAGTGGATCAGCAGCTCCAGCAGTTGGCGCGCCTCGGCCTGAAACTCCAACTGTTCGACGCGTGCAGTCATGTGCTTCCGTTCGACATCAAACCGGCCAGTACCGGCAAAGATAATAGCGAGCCGATCTTCGCCCGCCGCGCCGCTGTCGCGACGGGCGGTGCGCCCGATCGGGTGAATGACGAGCGCATGCGACACACCTGCACATCACCTGTGCATCGGGACCGAAATCGCCTGATTGCGCTTATTGTCTCTGCTGACACAACGGCGAGGATGGATTGGTCGGATTTCAAGACAACAGGCCATGTATGAAATTAGCGTTGTCGGTGTGACTGCCTGCCGCGGCAAACCAATGCCGCCGAGGAAGCGCGCGACGGCGCCGTCGTCGCTGTCCTGCTGACCTCAGAAGTGCACGACGTTGAGCGGTGCAGCGGCCGGGGCCACAGCAACTATTGCTATGCGGAGGGGAAATGACGTCATTCAACAGCGCGGATGATTCGCTGTCGGGTTCCGGATCGGCCACGACTTCGCCCACGGGGGGCACCGCGCCAGTTACTCCGATTGCCGTCATCGGCATGGCCTGCCGGCTGCCCGGCGGCATCGATTCTCCGGAGCAGTTGTGGGACGCGTTGCTGCGGGGCGAGGACCTGATCATCGAGATCCCGCCGGACCGCTGGGACGCCGAGGAGTACTACGACCCCGAGCCCGGCGTGCCCGGTCGATCGGTGTCGAAGTGGGGCGCTTTCCTCGACGACTTCGGCGGCTTCGACTCCGACTTCTTCGGGATCAGCGAGCGGGAGGCCACCGCGGTCGACCCGCAGCACCGCTTGCTGCTCGAAACCTCCTGGGAGGCAGTCGAACACGCGGGCCTGAGCCCCGCCCAGCTGGCCGGTTCTAAGACCGGCGTGTACGTGGGCCTGACGCACGGCGACTACATTCTGCTGGCGGCCGATGCCCACGCCCTGGAAGGGCCCTACGGGTTCCTGGGCAACAACTACAGCATGGCGTCCGGGCGAATCGCGTACGCCATGGACCTGCACGGTCCGGCGATCACGGTGGACACCGCTTGTTCGTCCGGTCTCGTGACGGTGCACATGGCCTGTCGCAGCCTGCACGACGGCGAATGTGACGTCGCGCTCGCCGGTGGTGCCACGCTGCTGCTCGATCCGCGCAAGTCGTCGGCGGGTTCCGCCGGCGGCATGCTCTCGGCGACCGGTCATTGCCATGCATTCGACGTCGAAGCCGACGGGTTCGCCTCCGGTGAGGGCGCCGTCATGGTGCTGCTCAAGCGGTTGCCCGACGCCCTGCGCGACGGCGACCGGGTACTGGCCGTCGTCCGCGGCACGGCCCTCAACAACGACGGCCGCACGGTGAACATCACCACGCCGTCGCAACCCTTGCAGGTCAAGGCTTATCAGGCCGCGCTGGCCGCGGCGGGCGTGGAGGCCAACACCGTCGGCATGGTGGAGGCCCACGGCACCGGAACGCCCACGGGCGACCCCATCGAATTCGGCAGCCTGGCAGAGGTTTACGGCACCGAAGGGCCGTGTGCACTCGGCTCGTCGAAGACGAATTTCGGTCACACCCAGTCGACTTCGGGGACGCTGGGACTGGTCAAGGCGGTGCTGGCCGTGCAGCACGGCGTGGTGCCGCAGAACCTGCACTTCAGCCAGCTGCCCGACGAGCTGGCCCGGGTGAACACCAATCTCTTTGTGCCCAAGGACAACACGGACTGGCCGACGAATGGTCGGGCGCCGCGGCGGGCCGCGGTTTCGGCGTACGGGTTCTCCGGCACCAATGCCCACGCGATCGTGGAGCAGGCTCCCGCAGCGCGGGACACCGACCCGCGACGCAACGGGCACACCGCCGCGACGGCCGCGGGTTCGCATCTGTTCGCGCTGTCGTCCACCTCGGCAGAGGAACTGCGCCGCACCGCCGGGCGGCTGGCCGACTGGATCCAGACACACGACGACGTCACGCTGCCGGACCTGAGTTACACGCTGGCGCGTCGGCGCGCGCACCGTCCCGTGCGCACCGGCGTCATCGCGAGTGACAAGGCAGAGCTGATCGCGGCCCTGCGGGAGGTCGCCGACGGCGACACCCCGTATGAGGCGGCGGTCGGGCGTGACGATCGCGGTCCGGTGTGGGTCTTCTCCGGACACGGTTCGCAGTGGGCCGCAATGGGTGCCGACCTGCTCGCGAACGAGCCCGTGTTCGCCGCGACCGTCGCCGCCATCGAGCCGTTGATCGCCGCGGAGTCCGGGTTCTCGGTGACCGAGGCGATGAGCGCGCCGGACGTCGTGGCCGGGGTGAACCGGGTGCAGCCGACGCTGTTCGCGATGCAGGTCGCGTTCGCCGAGACCATGAAGGCCTACGGGGTGCGCCCCGGCGCGGTGATCGGGCACTCCCTCGGCGAGACCGCCGCGGCGGTGGTCGCCGGTGCGCTGACCCTCGAAGACGGCGTTCGGGTCATCTGCCGTCGCTCGCAGTTGATGGCGCGCATCGCCGGCGCCGGCGCGATGGCGTCGGTGGTGTTGCCGGCCCAGCAGGTGCTTTCCGAGTTGATGGCCCGCGGCATCAGCGACGTCGTGATCGCGGTGGTGGCCTCCCCGGAGTCCACGGTGATCGGCGGGGCGCCCGAGACCGTGCGCGAGCTGGTCGCCGAATGGGAGCAGCGCGACATCATGGCCCGCGAGGTGGCGATCGACCTGGCATCGCACACCCCGCAGGTCGATCCCATCCTGGCCGATCTGTCCGAGGCGCTCGTTGAACTGAACCCACGCACCCCGGAGATCCCGTTCTACTCGACGAGTGGGTTCGACCCGCGCGAAGAGCCGTACTGCGACGCCCGGTACTGGGTGGACAACCTGCGGCGCACGGTGCGCTTCGCGGCGGCGGTGCAGGCCGCCATGGAGGACGGCTACCGGGTCTTCGCCGAGCTGGCTCCGCATCCACTGCTCACCCACCCGCTCGAGCAGAACGCCCGCAGCCTCGACGTGCCGCTGGCCGCGCTGGCCAGCATGCGCCGCGAGCAGGAGCTGCCCCACGGTCTGCGCGGCTTCCTCATCGACCTGCACAGTGCGGGCGCGGCCGTCGACTTCTCGGTCCTCTACCCGGACGGGCGGCTGGTGGACGCGCCGCTGCCGACCTGGACGCACCGCCAGCTGCGGTTGAGCCGCGACGGGCAGGACACCTCGCCCACGCACGGCGCGCGCACCATCTCGGTTCATCCGCTGCTGGGCGCCCACGTGCGCCTGCAGGAGGAACCGGAGCGCCACGTCTGGCAAGGCGAGGTCGGCACCGCCGATCATCCGTGGCTGGGTGATCACCAGATCCGCAACGTCGCTGTCCTGCCGGGAGCGGCGTACTGCGAGATGGCGCTGGCGGCCGCACAGGCTGCGCTGGGCGAGGCCTGCGAGGTCCGCGACATCCGCTTCGAGCAGGCGCTGCTGCTCGATGAGCAGACCACCGTCGGCGCCTCGGCCGCGATGTCGTCGCCAGGGGTGCTCGACTTCACCGTGCAGACGAACCAGGACGGCGAGCAGGTACGGCGAGCCAGCGCGGCGCTGCACGCCGCATCCGACGTGCAGCCGGCCGCGCACGACGCGACCGCGCTGCTTGCCGCGCACCCGAACCGTGAGGACGGCGACGCGGTGCGCAACCGCATGGACCAGCGCGGTGTCCAATACGGTCCGGCTTTCTCAGGCTTGGGCGCGGTTTACGCCGGGGACGCCGACACCATGCTCGCCGAGGTCGCGCTGCCACGCCAGATCCGTTCGCAGCAAGCCGCTTACGGCGTTCACCCCGCACTGCTCGACGCCTGCTTCCAGTCCGTCGAGGCCCATCCCGATGTGCGGGCACTGGGCGACGGCGTGCTGGGACTTCCGCTGGGGATCCGCAGGCTGCGGTCCTACACCGCCGCGCGCGATGCCCACTACTGCCTCACCCGCGTGACGAAAGCCGACACCACCGGGGTGGAGGCCGATATCGAGGTGCTCGACGAGCACGGAACGATCATGCTCGCCGTCGAGGGCTTGCAGCTGGGCACAGGAGCCGACGACAAGGACAACAAGGGCAGGATCCTGTCCGACCGGCTGCTGACCATCGAGTGGCAACCAAAGACACTGCCCGAGGCGGAGTACGCCGAGACCGGAACGTGGCTGCTGATAACCACCAGCAACGCCGACCCGGTGGCCACCGCGCTGGCGGATGTGCTGAAAAACGCTGGGGCGCAATGCACCAGCATGTGCTGGCCGCGGCAATCCGAGCACAGCACCAATGCGCAACAGCTCAAAGAGCATCTGCGGGTCGGGGGAATCTCCGGCGTGGTGATCTTCACCGGGCCCAAGAACGGCGACGCCGAGGACCAGGCTGCACGCCTTGGCCGCGAGTACGTCGAGCATCTGGTGCGGATCACCCGCGAACTGCCCGAGATCGCCGGGGAGCCACCGCGCCTGTATGTCGTCACCCGCGACGCCCAGACCGTCGAACCGCATGACACGCCGAACCTCGAGCTGGCCGGGTTGCGCGGTCTGGTGCGGGTCATCGGCACCGAGCATCCGCATCTGCGAGCCACCCAGATCGACGTGGACGCCGGCACCGACGCCGAGCAGCTGGCGCAGCAATTGCTCTGCGAGACACCGGAAGACGAGACCGCGTGGCGGGGCGGACAGTGGTACGTCGCGCGCCTGTACCCCACCCCGCTGCGTCCCGAGGACCGCAAAACCACCATCGTCAACCACGAGCACGACGGGATGCGCTTGCAGATCCGCACCCCCGGCGACCTCGAGTCGATGGAACTGGTTGCAGCCCAGCGGGTTTCGCCCGGGCCGGGTGAGATCGAGGTCGCGGTCACCGCGTCCAGCATCAACTTCGCCGACGTGCTGGTCGCGTTCGGCCGGTATCCCTCCTTCGAGGGGCGGCTGCCGGAGCCGGGCACTGATTTCGCCGGCGTGGTCACCGCGGTCGGCCCCGGGGTCACCGAGCACAAGGTCGGCGACCACGTGGGCGGCCTTTCCCCGAACGGCTGCTGGGCGACGTTCATCACCTGTGACGCCAACCTGGCCGTCACGCTGCCCGACGGCCTGGCCGATGCTCAAGCCGCCGCGGTGACGACGGCGACCGCAACCGCCTGGTACGGCCTGCACGATCTGGCCCACATCAAGAGCGGCGACAAGGTGCTGATCCACTCCGGCACCGGCGGGGTCGGCCAGGCAGCGATCGCGATCGCCCGCGCCGCCGGCGCCGAGGTCTTCGCCACCGCGGGCAGCGAGCAGCGCCGGCAGGTGTTGCGCGACATGGGAATCGAGCACGTCTACGACTCGCGCAGCGTCGAGTTCGCCGACGAGATCCGCCGGGACACCGGTGGGTATGGCGTCGACATCGTGCTCAACTCCGTGATCGGCGCGGCGCAACGCGCGGGTGTCGAGTTGTTGGCGTTCGGTGGGCGGTTCGTCGAGATCGGCAAGCGCGACATCTACGGCGACACCAAGCTGGGGCTGTTCCCGTTCCGGCGCAACCTGACGTTCTACGCCCTGGACCTGGCGTTGCTGTCGTTCAGCCATCCGCAGCGGCTACGCGACCTGTTGACGACGGTGTACAAGCTCACCGCCGACGGCGTACTTCCGATGCCAGAGAGCACGCACTACCCGCTCGCCGATGCCGCCACCGCCATCCGCGTGATGAGCGGCGCGCAACACACCGGCAAGCTCATCCTCGACATCCCGCGGGCCGGCAGCAGCAGCGTGGTGCTTCCGCCCGAGCAGGTTCGGGCCTTCCGCGAGGACGGCGCCTACATCATCACCGGCGGCCTGGGCGGGCTGGGATTGTTCCTCGCCGAGAAGATGGCCGCCGGTGGCTGCGGGCGGATCGTGCTCACGTCGCGTTCCCAGCCGGATCTCAAGACGCTGGAGACGATCGCGCTCATCCGCGCGATCGGCGCCGACGTGGTGGTGGAGTGCGGCGACATCACCGAGCCGGGCACGGCCGAGCGCGTCGTCGCGACGGCGACCGCCACCGGGCTGCCGGTGCGGGGTGTGCTGCACGCGGCCGCGGTGATCGAGGACGCCACGCTGACGAACATCACCGACGAGCTCATCGAACGAGATTGGGCGCCAAAGGTTCTCGGGGCCTGGAATCTGCACACCGCGACGGCCGGCCAGCCCGTGGACTGGTTCTGCTCGTTCTCCTCGGCGGCCGCGCTGGTGGGCTCGCCCGGGCAGGGCGCGTACGCCGCGGCCAACAGCTGGCTGGATGCGTTCACCCACTGGCGGCGGGCTCAGGGGCTGCCGGCCACCGCGATCGCGTGGGGTGCCTGGGGCCAGATCGGTGCCGCCACCGCGCTGGCGGAAGGCACCGGCGTCGCGATCACGCCCGACGAGGGCGCGTACGCGTTCGAGGCGCTGCTGCGCCACAACCGCGCCTACACCGGATACGCGCCGATCATGGGCACACCGTGGCTGACGGCGTTCGCGCAGCACAGCCCGTTCGCCGAGGCGTTCCGCACGACCGGACAGAGCGCGGGCGGCTCGAGCAAGTTCCGCGCCGAGCTCGAAGAGCTGACCCCG
The DNA here is from genome assembly GCF_001672895.1 of Mycobacterium sp. E740. Lineage (GTDB taxonomy): Bacteria > Actinomycetota > Actinomycetes > Mycobacteriales > Mycobacteriaceae > Mycobacterium. The sequence continues at coordinate 1,861 of NZ_LZKP01000178.1, read as the reverse complement.
GAGGAGTGGCCCGCGCTGCTGCGGCGCCTGATCTCCGATCAGGTCAGCTTGATCCTGCGGCGCAACGTCGACCCGGACCGTCCACTGGCCGAGTACGGCATGGACTCGTTGGGTGCTCTCGAACTGCGCACCCGCATCGAGACCGAGACGGGTCTGCGCATCACCTCGACCAACATGACCGCGACGATTCGGGACCTGGCGACCGAGCTGACCGGGAAGCTGGCGCCCGCGGAGGCCAAGGACGTCGAAGTGTCGGCTTAGCTCTCCGACGCTTCGTCCGCGGCCAGCCTGTCGCGCAGGCTCTTCGGCCGGATATCGGGCCAGTTCTGCTCGATGTAGTCCAAGCACGCAGCGCGGTCCGCTTCGCCGAAAACCACCCGCCAGCCGGCCGGGACATCGGCGAAAGTCGGCCAAAGGCTGTGTTGCTCCTCGTCGTTGATCAAGACGAAGAAGGTGCCGTTGTCGTCGTCGAATGGATTGAGGCTCACGAATTCTCCAGACAATCTCGTCGAGTGGAACCGTTCCAGACCATAATGAAGGCCGGCAGGGCCGCTCCGTGGTTCGGGCCGAGTTGGGCTCAGCCCATCACGCGCCCTCGTAGTGGTGCGAGGAGATGGTAACTCACCTCGACTCGGCGCCGACGGCATGTCGCCGCCTGGCGTGCGCAAAGAGCGGCGAAACAGCCCCGGATGCTAGGTCCAGGCGCGTTGCTGCCAGCGCCAGGCGCTGTCCCGCAGGAACTCCGTCAACGTACGCGGCGGACGGCCGAGCAGCCGCTGCACCTCGTCGGTGATCGGCTGGTTTGTCCCAGCCGGGTCAGCGTGTACACCGCGGCCATGAACCCGATCGTGTCCCAGCCGACCCCGCGGCGGCGCAGCCGCGCGGCGAAGCGGATGAGCCCCGGACGGGTGTAGGTCACCGGACGCCCTAGCGCGGCAGTGAGTTCCGCAGCGACCTGATCCATGGTCAGCGCCGCAGGCCCGGTCAGGTGGTAGACGGCATCGCGGTGGGCGGCCGGATCGGTCAACGCCAGTGCCGCCACGTCGGCGGCGTCGCGGGCGTCGATGAAACTGGTGCGGCCGCGGCCGGCGGGGATGAACAGCTCGCCGCGCTCGACGATGTCGGTGCCGTGGGTGGAGATGCTGCGGTGCAGGTTCTGCATGAAGAAGCTGCACCGCAGCAGCGTCGAGGTCATCGACGAGGCCATCAGCGCCTGCTCGACCTTGTAGTGCGGGATGAACTTCGCCCGGTCGGCGCCGAACACCGACACGTACACCACGTGCCGGCAGCCCGCCGCCTCCGCGGCCGCCACGAACGGAATCACGGCGTTTCGGGCGGCGCGGTTGCCGGGCAGCGGGAACAGCAGGAACATCGTGTCGACATCGCGCAGCGTCGCCGTCCACGTCGAGCGGTCGAAGAAGTCGAACCGGCACACCTCGGCGGCCTCGCCGACCCGCTGTCTCAACCGCTCGGGGTGGCGGCTGGCGATCCGCCAGTCCACCCCGGGAGGTTGGGCGCGCATCCGCTCGACGAGTTCGTGGCCCACGTTTCCCGACGGGCCGGTGATCAACAACACCGCCGAGATATAGCACGCGGCGGCCGGCCTGCTGACCACAGTCGGCTGCGAAGTTCGCTGTAGCGTACGGTATCGGGCGGACGCCAAGGAGGGCCCGTGAATTCCACTGCTGCAAGGTTGACGGCGAAGTTTGCTGAGTCCGTCGTGCACGGGTTGATTCTCTTCCTCGCGGCAGGCACGGTCCACTACTGGCAAGGCTGGGTCTTCCTCGCCGTCAACCTTGCAGCAGTGGAATTCACGGGCCCTCCTTGGCGTCCGCCCGATACCGTACGCTACAGCGAACTT
>NZ_LZKP01000177.1 GCF_001672895.1 Mycobacterium sp. E740 | reverse complement strand
TACAGCCTATGTCAGGTTCGCGGTCTTCCGATGTCTTGCGACACATTGGTAGCGGGGACAGGATTCGAACCTGCGACCTCTGGGTTATGAGCCCAGCGAGCTACCGAGCTGCTCCACCCCGCGTCGGGTGAACGCAACGTTACCGAAGGCCCTCGCGCACTTCCAAATCGCACGGTCACGATGGTCGTCGCACCACCTGCCCGACGCGGAAAACGCCCGCCGGGTCGTATCGGTCGGCCAAGGCGGTGAGCCGGCCCAGTGTGTTTTCGGCGTAGATCCGGCCGGCTCGGTCGCCGTCCTGCGAGGGGGCGAAGTTCGGCAGCTGCCCGCCGGTGCACCACGGCTGCACCGCCGCGACGACCGCGGCTGCGTGGGCGTTCACCTGCTCGGCCAGCTCCGGTACCGGCAAACCGATCGTGGTGAGCGCGTATGCGGCGTCGCGGTGACACAACGCGCTGGCGTAGCGCGGCTCGCGCGCGAACATACCGCCGAGCATCCGCAACTCGACGATCGTCTGCAGCGATTCCACCCCGGGTCCGGCCAGCGTCAGCAGAGAATCGACGACGTCTGCGGGCAGTGCGTTGAGCAGTGCCTGGTTCTCGAGCACCGGCATCGGCTCCGGCGGATCGGCATGCACGGCGCCGATCGCCGCGTACGGCATCACCGCGACCGCGTCCAGCAGCGGCGTGGCCGCGGCGCGCATCGGCGCCAACAACCGCTCGCCCTCGGCGAAGTCGTCGACCGCGACGTAGCGGACCGCGACGGTCAGCTTGCCGGCCAGCGGCTCGGGAACCGCGGGCAGCGGTGGCAGCTGTAGCAGCGCGACCGAGGTGTCGACAGACACGGGAAGCTCGCCGCTCCACTCCCGCCACGTGTGTAAGACCGTGCCCGCGTCGGCACCGTCGAAATAGATTGCGCCACCGTAGAACTGGGCGATCGGGAGTACGTCGACCTCGACTGCCGTGACGATGCCCAGCGTCGCCTTGCCGCCGCGCAGGCCCCAGAACAGGTCCGGGTTTTCGTCGGGAGTGGCCCGAAGCAACTCCCCCGCGCCGGTCACCACCTCGAAGGCGCGAACGTGGTCCGAGCAGGCTCCGGCACTGCGGACCAACGGCCCGATCCCGCCGCCGGTGAGCAAGCCGACCACCCCGACCGTCGGCGACGAACCCGACACGGGCGCAAGACCGTGTGGTGTGGCGACATCGAGAACGTGCTGCCACGTCGCCCCCGCACCCACGCGCACAACGCGATTGAGGGAATCCAGTGAGCAGCCCGTCATCGCACCGGTGTGCACCAGCACGGTGTCGCGGTCGACCACCAGCGCGCCGTGGCCGGTGGCCTGGACCGTGACCCGCACCCCTCTGGCTGCCGCGAACCGCACCGTCGCCACCACATCCTCGGCCGCCTCGGCGAACACCACCGCACCCGGCGTGACTTGTCCGGCGAGGTTCCACGGCGTGCACCGGGGGTAGTCGCGGTCACCCGGGAACGCAACCGGGGCGGCGACGTGGTCGCGCAGGCCGGACAATGCGTCGGCGAGGTCGTCGTGGAGCGTCTGGGTCATACCTTTTGGGGCCTTTCGGTGAGCGTGACGGACCGCAAATGTACGTGCCGACGCGGCGTGTCGCTGTACAGACACGGTCGGTCGCGGAGAGGGTGCGCCACCGGGGCGCCCACGCGCGCCGGCCTGCTAGCTGGCGGACTGGTATTTGGCCATCGCATCGTCGAGGCGTTGCAGCGCCGCGCCGAACTGGCCGAAGTTTCCGCTTCTCTGCGCCTCACGCAGAGCGTCGAGGGCGGTGTTGACCTCTTGCAGCGCAGCGGCTTTCGCACCCGAGAGCTGAACCGGGCCGGCGGGCGGGACGGCCACCGGCGTCGGCACCTCCGGCGCCCGGCCCTGCTGGTTGGCCGGCGGGCGCGCGGCGGGCGCCTGTCCGTCGGCGGGGGGCTGCGCAGCGGGCTGTTGTCCGCCCGGCCCCGCGATCGGCGCGGGCCCGGTGGCCGTCGCGTCGGCACCCGGCCCGAACAGCTCGGTGAGCGCGTCGCGCACGGTCGGGCCGTAGCCGACCTTGTCGTTGTACATCATCGCCACCCGGATGAGGCGTGGGTACGACGATGCGGCGTCGCTGGCCCCCGGCGAGGCGTACACCGGCGCGACGTAGAGCAGGCCGCCTTCGGCCACCGGCAACGTCAGCAGGTTGCCCCACCGGATGCGGTTCTGGTTGTCGCGGCCGATGACGCCGAGGTCCTGGCTGACCGCGGTGTCGGTGCTGATCGCGTTGAACGCCAGCTTCGGCCCGTTGACCTGTCCGGGGATCGTCAACACCGTGAGCCTGCCGTAGGTGTCGGGATCCGAACTGGCGCTGATGTAGGCGGCCAGGAAGTCGCGGCGGAACCGGTTCATGGCACTGGTCAGTTGGAAGGACGCCGAACGATCGTTGGCCGCAAGGTCTTTGGCGACGATGTAGTACGGCGGCTGATAGCTGCTGGCGGTCGGGTTCGGGTCCAGCGGCACGTCCCAGAAGTCCGAGGTGGAGAAGAACGTCACCGGGTCGTCGACGTGGTACTTGGCCAGCAGCGCGCGCTGCACCTTGAACAGGTCCTCCGGATAGCGCAGGTGCTGCTGCAGCTCGGGGCTGATCTCACTCTTGGGCTTGACCGTGCCCGGGAACACCTTCATCCACGCCTGCAGGACCGGGTCCTGCTCGTCCTGCGCATACAGCGACACCGTGCCGTCGTAGGCGTCGACGGTGGCCTTCACCGAGTTGCGGATGTAGGAGACCTGCTTGTCGGGCGCCAGCCGGTTCAGCGCCACCTCGTTGGAATCGGCGGTCGCGCTCGACAGCGTCGTCAACTCCGAGTACGGATAGTTGTCCAGCGTGGTGTAGCCGTCGACGATCCACACCATCCGCTTGTTCACGATCGCGGGGTACACGCTGGTGTCGGTGGTCAGCCAGGGCGCCACCGCCTCGACGCGCTTCGCCGGGTCACGGTTGAACAGGATCTTGCTGTTGGCGCCGATCACGTTGGAGAACAAGAAGTTCCGCTCGGCGAACTTGGCGGCGAACACCGACCGCGCCAGCCAGTTGCCGACCGCGACACCGCCGCGCCCGGTGTAGGTGTAGTTCTTGGTCTCGGTGTTGGTCTCGTAGTCGTATTCGCGGTCGGCGTCACCGGTCTTGCCGACGATCGCGTAGTCGGCCGGTGTGTTCGCGATGACCGGACCGAAGTAGATACGCGGCTGGTCCAGCGGCGCCGGCCCCGGCGAGACGACGCTGCCGTTGGCGCCGACCACGCTGGCCAGAAACTCCGGATAGCCGCCGTTCTGGTTCGGGTCGTTCGCCACGCCGCGCACGGTGTTGGCCGGTGAGGCGATGAAACCGTTGCCGTGGGTGTAGACGCTGTGGCGGTTGATCCAGTCGCGCTGGTTGTCGATCAACCGGTCCGGGTTGAGTTCACGGGCGGCGACCACGTAGTCGCGCAGGTTGCCGTCGCCGCCGACATAGCGGTCCATTGAGAGCTGATCCGGGAAGTAGTAGAAGTTCTTGCCCTGCTGGAACTGCGTGAACGCCGGGCTGACGATCGTGGGGTCCAGCAACCGGATGTTCGACGTGGTCGCCCGGTCGGCGGCGACCTGCTGGGCGGTGGCCGCCGCGTCGCCGCTGTAGTCGCGGTAGGTGACGGTCTGGTCGGTCAGCCCGTAGGCCTGTCTGGTGGCCGTGATGCTGCGACCGATGTATTCGCTTTCCTTCTGCGCCGCATTGGGTTTGACGCTGAACTGCTCGACCACCAGCGGCCAGCCCGCCCCGACCACAAGTGACGACAGCAGCAGCAGCACCACACCGATCGCGGGAATGCGCAAGTCACGCAGCACGATCGCCGAGAACACCGCGGCCGCACAGATCACCGCGATCGCCATCAGGATGAGCTTGGCCGGCAGGACAGCGTTGATGTCGGTGTAACCCGCGCCGGTGAACGGCTTGCCGCCGCGGGTGTGGCTCAGCAGCTCGTAGCGGTCCAGCCAGTAGGCGGCCGCCTTGAGCAGCATCAGGATGCCGACCAGCGTGATCAACTGGATGCGCGCCGCGCGGCTCAGCGCGCCGGTGCGGCCGGACAGTCGGATACCGCCGAACAGGTAGTGGCCCAACAGGTTTCCGAGGAACGCCAGGAAGGTTGCGACGAACAGATAGTTCAGGACGAGCCGGTAGAACGGGAGATCGAAGGCGTAGAAGCCGAGGTCCTTGCCGAACTGCGGGTCGGTGATCCCGAAACTGTTGCCGTGCAAGAACAGTTGGACGGTCTCCCACTGCCCCAGCGCGAAAAGCCCGACGAACAGACCGATCAGCGCCGGGATGCCGAAGCCGACGAGCCGTAGCCGCGCCATCACCGCGGTGCGGTAGCTGGCGACCGGGTCGTTGGGACCGTTCGTCGGCACGAACACCGGTCGCGTGCGGTAGGACAGGGCCAGCCCGGCGAACACGATGGCGCCGATCACGAGCGCCACCACCACGAACAACAGGATCTGGGTGAACAACACGGTGGTGAACACCGAGCGGTAGCCCAGTTCGCCGAACCACAACCAGTCGACGTAGGTGTCGATCAACCGCGGACCGACCAACAAAAGCAGGACGGCGATGGCGCCCACCGCGATGAGAATCCGGCTACGTCGTGTCAGCTTCGGCATTCGTGCCGCGGGCCGCATACCCACTCGTCGACTCCAGTTCCATTCCCATACGTCGTGATCGACGTGCCCCAACTGTACGCAACCGAAATCGGGCGACCACTCAACAATGGGGGCGTTCGCCACCGGCGGACAGCGTCTTCAAGGCATCGACGGCCTGGGCCAACGTGTCGACCTTGACCAACTCCAGGCCGTCCGGCGGTTCGGACTTCGCTTCCTCGCAGTTGTCGGCGGGCACCAGGAATACGGTCGCGCCGGCCTCGCGCGCGGAGAGTGTCTTGTGGGTGATGCCGCCGATCGAGCCGACCTTGCCGTCCCCGCTGATCGTCCCGCTGCCCGCGACGAACTGGCCGTCGCTCAGATCGCCGGGGGTGAGCTTGTCGACCACCGCAAGGGAGAACATCAGCCCCGCGGACGGGCCGCCGATGTTGGCAAGGTTGAAGTTCACCGCGAAGGGCGCCCAGGGCGCGTCGAGCACGCCGACGCCGAGGTAGCCCTGGTCGCGCTCGGGGTGCTTGCCGAGCGTGATGGTGGCGGTGCCGAGCGGCCCGTCCTTGCGCCGATAGTCGAGCTCCACGGTGTCGCCCGGCTTGGTGTCCTTGAGCAGCGCCTGAAACTCTTCGAGGGTGGCGACCGGCTTGCCGTTGACGCCGTCGATCGCGTCACCTGCCTGCAGCTTGCCTGCCGACGGTCCGTCGTCGTTGACGCTCTCCACGGTCACCGCCATCGGATATTTGAGGAACTGCAGCGCGGCGTATTCGGCGCTGCGCTCGGACTGGCGAAAATCGGTGGTGTTGGCCTCGTCGACTTCTTCGCGCGTCTTGTCCGGTGGATACACCAGATCTCGCGGCACCAGCTGTTCGCGGCCCGACAGCCACAGCGCCATCGCCTGACCGAGCGTGAGCTGATCGCGCTGCGACACTGTGGTCATGTTCAGGTGGCCCGAGGTCGGATAGACGTCGGTGCCTTCGATGTCGACGACCTGTTTGCCGTCGACCTCGCCGAGCGTGTTGAACGTCGGCCCCGGCCCGAGCGACACGAACGGCACCGTCACCGCCGACACGAGCACGCCGAAGACCAGGATCGGGACGAGCGCGACGAGCAACGTCAAATTCCGCCGGTTCACGCCGCCCAATGTAAAGGTTGCGGCGAAGGTGCCCGTTCGCGCGCGGCTCGAAGGCAGCCGGGGGTTCGCTCTCAGCGAGTGCCGCTCGCGCGCACGGTCCCGGCACGATGAGTACCGTTGAGGACATGGCTGACCTGCCTTTCGGCTTCTCCGCCGGGGACGACCCCGAGCGCGACAAGCACAAGAAGGATCGCGACTCCGGCTCCGGCGGTGCCGGCGACCCGTTCGGCATGGGTTTCGCGGGTGGGTCGGAATTCGACATGTCGCAGCTGGGCCAGATCTTCAGCAAGCTCGGCGAGATGTTCAGCGGTGCCGGCGGCGCGATGGCCGGCGGCAAGCAGTCCGGACCAGTGAACTACGACCTCGCCCGGCAACTGGCGTCGAGCCAGATCGGTTTCGTCGCGCCGGTGCCCGAGAAGACGGGCGAGGCGATCGCCGATGCCGTGCGCCTCGCCGAGACGTGGCTGGACGGCGTGACCTCGCTGCCCGCGGGCACCCACAAGGCCGTCGCGTGGACGCCGACGGACTGGATCGACAACACGCTCGAGACGTGGAAGCGGCTGTGCGACCCGGTCGCCGAGCAGATCTCGACGGTCTGGGTGTCCGCGCTGCCCGACGAGGCCAGGACCATGGCCGGTCCCCTGCTGGCGATGATGACGCAGATGGGCGGCATGGCGTTCGGTTCGCAACTGGGTCAGGCGCTGGGCAAGCTGTCGCGAGAAGTGTTGACCTCCACCGACATCGGGCTGCCGCTGGGGCCCAAAGGGGTGGCCGCGCTGATGCCCGAGGCGGTCGAGTCGCTCTCCGAGGGTCTCGAGCAGCCGCGCAGCGAGATCCTCACCTTCCTCGCCGCCCGCGAGGCCGCGCACCATCGCTTGTTCAGCCACGTGCCGTGGCTGGCCAGCCAGCTGCTGAACGCGGTCGAGGCGTTCGCCCGGGGCATGAAGGTCGACATGAGCGGCATCGAGGAGCTGGCTTCGGGGATTAATCCCGCGGCGCTGACCGATCCGGCGCAGATGGAGCAACTGCTCAATCAGGGCATCTTCGAGCCGAAGGCGACGCCCGAGCAGACGGCGGCCCTCGAGCGGCTGGAGACGCTGCTGGCCCTGATCGAGGGCTGGGTGCAGACCGTCGTCACCGAGGCGTTGGGAGACCGCATTCCCGGAACGTCGGCGTTGGCGGAGATGCTGCGCAGGCGCCGCGCCACCGGCGGCCCGGCAGAGCAGACGTTCGCGACGCTGGTCGGCCTGGAACTGCGGCCGCGCAAGATGCGCGAGGCCGCGGTGCTCTGGGAGCGGCTCACCCAGGCCGTCGGCTCCGACGGCCGCGACGCTGTTTGGCAGCACCCCGACCTGCTGCCCAGTGCCGAGGACCTCGACGAGCCGGCCGGCTTCATCGACCGGATGATCGGCGGCGACACCAGCGGTATGGACAGCGCCATCGCCGAAGCGATCGCCGATCTCGAAAAGGACCTCGGCGACGACGACGCCTAGCGCTTGTGGATAACGTCCGGCGGCCACCGCGCCGCGTGGCACGCTCGATCGATGACGCGGTACGCGTTGAGCGCGACGACACCGGTGCTGCTGCGGCCCGACGGCGCGGTGCAGGTGGGCTGGGACCCGCGACGCGCCGTCGTCGTCCGGCCGCCGTCCGGCCTGTCCGCCCCGACGTTGGCGAACATGCTGCGGTTACTGCAGTCCGGCGCGGAACTGGTTGACCTCCAATCCGACGCACCCGGCGTGGACGGCGCGATCGTCGAAGAACTCGTCGCTTCGCTCGTCGACGCCGGCGTCGTTACCCGAGGCCTGGCTGGGCGGGGCCGTGCCGCGGCGGTGCGCATCCATGGCCGCGGACCGCTGTCCGATCTGCTCGCCGGCGCGCTGCGCTGCTCGGGTGCGCGCGTCACCCACAGCAACCGGACCGACACCGGCGCACCGAGCGGACCGACCGATCTGGTGGTGCTCGCCGACTACCTCGTCGCCGAGCCGCGTGTGGTGCGCGAGCTGCACGCCGTCGGCGTGGCGCACCTGCCGGTCCGGGTGCGTGACGGCCTCGGATTGGTCGGGCCGCTGGTGATCCCGGGCGTCACGAGCTGCCTGGGTTGTGCAGACCTGCACCGCAGCGACCGCGACGCCGCATGGCCCGCAGTCGCGGCACAGTTGCGACACACCGTCGGGAGCGCCGACCGAGCGACCGTACTGGGCACCGCCGCACTCGCCCTCAATCAGGTCGACCGGGTCATCCGAGCTGTCCGCGGTGACGGCGGCACGAACTCGGGCGACCCGCCGCCGACGCTGGACACCACGCTCGAATTCGACGTCAACACCGGTGCGGTGGTGGCACGGCGCTGGTCACGGCATCCGCGCTGCGCATGTTGACAATGAACGTTGGCAAGTCGATGGGGTCCGCTCAGGACTGTCGTGGATGATGGTCTGGTGAGTGAGATCAAGCGGGGCCGGGCCGCGCGCAACGCGAAGCTGGCGAGCTTGCCCGTCGGCATGGCGGGTCGCGCCGCGCTGGGCTTCGGCAAACGGCTGACCGGCAAGTCGAAGGACGAGGTCAACGCCGAGCTGATGGACAAGGCGGCCCAGCAACTGTTCACCGTGCTCGGCGAGCTCAAGGGCGGCGCGATGAAGGTCGGCCAGGCGCTCTCGGTCGTGGAGGCCGCCATCCCCGAGCGGTACGGCAAGCCGTACCGCGAAGCGCTGACCAAACTGCAGCGCGAGGCGCCACCCCTGCCCGCCGCCAAGGTGCACCGGGTGCTGGACCAGCAACTGGGCACCAAATGGCGCGAACGGTTCGAGTCCTTCGACGACACGGCGATCGCTTCGGCAAGCATCGGTCAGGTCCACAAGGCCGTCTGGTCCGACGGCCGCGAGGTCGCCGTCAAGATCCAGTACCCCGGCGCGGACGAAGCGCTGCGAGCCGACCTGAAAACCATGCAGCGCATGGTCGGCGTGCTCAAGCAGCTGGCGCCGGGCGCCGACGTGCAGGGTGTGGTCGACGAACTCATCGAGCGCACCGAGATGGAACTGGACTACCGGCTTGAGGCCGACAATCAGCGCGCGTTCGCCAAGGCCTACGACGGTGACCCGAAATTCACGGTGCCCAAGGTGGTGGCCAGCGCGCCCAAGGTCGTCATCCAGGAGTGGATCGAAGGCATCCCGCTGTCGCAGATCATTCGCGAGGGCACCCAGGAGCAGCGCGACCTCATGGCCACCCGGCTGTTCGAGTTCTGCGACGACGCGCCGCGCCGGCTCGAAATGGTGCACGGCGACGCGCATCCCGGCAACTTCATGCTGCTGCCGGACAACAAGATGGGCGTCATCGACTTCGGCGCGGTGGCGCCGATGCCGGGGGGCTGGCCGGTCGAGCTCGGACAGATCCTGCGCTACGCGGTCGACAAGACCTACGACAAGCTGCTGCCGACGATGGAAAAGGCCGGCTTCATCCAGAAGGGCCAGCAGGTGTCCATCCGCGAGATCGACGACATGCTCAAGCAGTACGTCGAGCCGCTGCAGGTTCCGGTGTTCCACTACCGCCGGTCATGGTTGCAGCGGATGACGGCACTGGAACTCGACCGCGCCGCCGGGCAGATCAAAGCCGCACGGCAGATGGACATCCCGCCGAAGTTGGCAATCCCGATGCGGGTGATCGCGTCGATCGTCGCGATCTCCTGTCAGCTCGACGCCCACGTCGACACCCGACGGATCGCCGACGAGTACGTGCCTGGCTTCGCCGACCCCGACGCGGTCTGATCGGCGCAGCCGGTCGCCCCGCGCGCGCCGAGTGCACGCCCGGTGTACGCGAATTCGAGTTTGCGTACGACGAGCGTGCACTCGACGGAAGCTCTCACGCGGCGGCCGGGTCCTCGACGGTGTTCTTGCGGGGCCGGCCCCGCGGACGCTTGCGGGCGATAATCGTGCCCCGCTCGAGGATCTCGCCGCCCCAAACTCCACACGGCTCTTGGCGTTCCAGCGCAGAGGCCAGGCATTCGAGCCGGATCGGGCAGTCCGCGCACAGCGCCTTGGCCCGTTCGAGTTCGACCGGGTCCTCGGCGAACCACAAGTCCGGATCGGCTTCGTGGCACGGCACCGTCAACTTTGTCTTCTCTGGGCATGTCTGCGCTAGGACGCTCTTCGTGGGAGCGCTCATCCCAGATGACATGGCTCGCACCTCTGCTTCCTGGTCGTCGGTTCTCGGATCTGTTGCTCTGCTCGATCCGTGACCAGGTCTTCGAGAGGTCCCCGAAAAGACTGAGGCCACGGATCCGACTGCGGGTCCGTGGCCTTCTCGGCGAAATCGTGGGCTACCTAGGTGGTGCCCCGATCGACGGACGATGCAGTCGCGGCGGCGCGGCGCTTACGCGCCGGGGCGGCGGCGGCGTGCGCGGCATGGGCCGCTGCAGGGGCGGCGGCATGGAGGGTCCGCGACATGCCGGCAACGGCTACGCCGGTGAACGCGCTGTTGCTTCCCATGATGTCGGCCCCTCCTCTCACACAAAAAGACACCCGGACGGTGCGCTGTTGAGGCTAAGCGTAACAGCCGCAACAGACAACCGATTTTCTGACCTGCGGGTTTGGCACGATTTTTACGACGACTGGCGGCCTTTCACCAACGCGAGCACATCGGTGCCGTACTGCTCGAGCTTGCGTGCGCCGATGCCGGGGATCGCGACCAGCGCGGCGTCGTCGGTGGGCAGCGTCTCGGCGATCGCGATCAGCGTGTTGTCGGTGAACACCACATAGGCGGGCACGCTCATCTCCTTCGAGACGCGCAGCCGCCAGTCTTTGAGTTCGACGAGCAGTTCCTCGTCGATGTCGGACGGGCAGGTTTCGCAGCGGCGCAACATGATTGCCGGCGGTGCGGTCAGCACGCTGTTGCACACCCGGCAGCGCGGGGTGGTGCCGCGAGGGCGGCGCGGCTTTGTCGGCGCGCTGGCACTCGACGACTGCGGCGCGATGCCGTTGAGGAACCGCGACGGCTTGCGGCTCTGCCGGCCGCCCGGCGTCCTGGCCAGCGCCCAGCTGAGCGCCAAATGCGTTCTTGCCCTGGTGATTCCGACGTAGAGCAGACGGCGCTCCTCTTCCACCGGTTCGCTGTCGGGTCCGTGCGCCAGCGCGTGGGAGATCGGCAGCGTGCCGTCGGCGAGCCCGACCAGGAACACCGCGTCCCATTCGAGGCCCTTGGCCGCATGTAGCGATGCGAGCGTGACGCCTTGGACAACTGGCGGGTGCCGCGCGTCTGCGCGCTGACGCAGTTCCACGATCAGCGCACGCAGGTCCAGCGACGGGCGCGTCGCGACTTCTTCGTCGACGAGTTCGGCAAGTGCGGTCAGCGCCTCCCACCGTTCGCGCGCCTTGGTGCCCGCCGGCGGTTCCGCGCTGAGCCCGAGCGGTTCCAGCACGGTGCGCACCACCTCGGGAAGCGGGCCTTCGACGTCGCGTTCGGCGGCGCGCTGCAATGCCACCAGAGCCTGGTGGATCTCCTGGCGGCTGAAGAACCCCTCGCCGCCGCGGACCTGGAACGGCACACCGGCTTCGGTCAGCGCCTCCTCGTAGACCTCCGACTGCGCGTTGATCCGGTACAGCACCGCGATCTCGGCCGGTTCGGTGCCTGATTCCAGCAGCCGGTTGATCTGCTTGGCCACCGCGTTCGCTTCGGCAACCTCGTCGGGATACTCCGCGAACGTCGGCGCCGGGCCGGGATCGCGCTGGCCCACCAGATGCAGCTTGCTGCCCGCCATTCGCCCGCGCGCCGCGGCGATCACCCGGTTGGCCAGCGAGACGACCTGCGGCGTCGACCGGTAGTCGCGTTCGAGGCGGACCACCGCCGCATCGGGGAAGCGCCGCGAGAAGTCGAGCAGGTAGCGGGGTGTCGCACCGGTGAACGAGTAGATGGTCTGGTTGGCGTCGCCGACGACGGTCAGGTCGTCGCGCTCGCCGAGCCAGGCGTCGAGCACCCGCTGCTGCAGGGGCGTGACGTCCTGGTACTCATCGACGACGAAGCAGCGATAGCGGTCGCGGAACTCCTGGGCCACCGCGGCGTCGTTCTCGATCGCCGCCGCCGTGTGCAACAGCAGATCGTCGAAGTCCAGCAGCGTCGTGCCCTCGCGGCGCGACTTGAGCGCCTCATAGCCGGTGTAGACAGCCGCGACTTTCGTTGCGTCGAACGGGATGTCGCGACCCGCCTGCGCGACCGCGGCGGGGTAGGCCTCCGGGCTGATCAGCGACGCCTTCGCCCATTCGATCTCGCCGGCCAGGTCGCGCACGTCGTCGGTGGCCGTGGACAGGCCGGCCCGGTTGGCCGCCTGCGCGACGACCGCGAACTTGGTGTCGAGCAGTTCCCAGGTGGTGTTGCCGACGACGCGGGGCCAGAAGTACGACAGCTGGCGGCGAGCGGCGGCGTGAAACGTCATCGCCTGCACCGAACCGGTGCCCACCCCGCCGAACGCCGCGTCAAGCGCTCGCAGGCGCCCGCGCATCTCCCCGGCCGCCCGCGAGGTGAACGTCACCGCGAGCACCTGACCGGGCGCGACGTGCCCCGCCGCGACCAGGTGAGCGATCCGGCGGGTGATGGTGCGGGTCTTGCCGGTCCCCGCGCCGGCCAACACGCATACCGGCCCGCGCGCGGCGAGCACCGCCTCGCGCTGCTCGTCGTCGAGGTCTTCGATCGGGCCCGAGCCACTGCGCACCGAAGCGGCCTCTACCGACATGCGGTCCATCTTGGCAGGGGCCGGTGACAAATGGCCGGTACGCCCTCGGGCATGTTGGGCGCATCGACTACGTTGAACGCGTTATGAGCGCAGCACAGACTCCCGTGATCATGTACACCACCACCTGGTGTGGTTACTGCGTGCGCCTGAAGAAGGCGTTGCAGGCCGAGGGCATCGCGTTCACCGAGGTCGACATCGAGAACGATCCGGCGGCCGCGGAGTTCGTCGCCTCGGCCAACGGCGGCAACCGAACCGTTCCGACGCTGAAGCTTCCCGACGGGTCGACGCTGACGAACCCGAGCGCGCGCGAGGTCAAGGCCAAGCTCGCCGGTTGATGGGCTCAGTCCAGCTTTCGGGCTAGTCCAGGGCGGCCCACGATTCGATGATCTCGCGCGCGATCGAGATCGACCCGGGAAGCAGCAGACGCGAAGAGGAGTCGCTGCTCCAGTCGCCGGAGTCGAGCGCGTCGCGGATCTCGGCGCGGGTGAACCAGGACGCCTCGGCGATCTCGCCGTCGTTGAATGAGAACTCCTGCTCGGGATCTGCGATCGCGTGGAAGCCGACCATCAGCGAGCGCGGAAACGGCCACGGCTGGCTGCCGAGGTAAGTGACATCGGTGACGGTCAGACCGATCTCCTCGGCGATCTCGCGGACGACGCAGCTTTCGAACGACTCACCGGCCTCCACGAAGCCGGCCAGGATCGAGAACAGCCGCTCCGGCCACACCGTCTGGCGGGCCAGCACCGCGCGGTCGTGTCCGTCGTGCACCAGGCAGATGACAGCGGGGTCGATGCGGGGGAACTCCTCGTGCCCGGTGACGGGGTCGACGCGCGCCCAGCCGGCTTTGACCGCCTTGGTCGGTGAACCGTCGACCGCACTGAAGCGCGCGCGGTCATGCCAGTTCAGCAACGCCGTCGCGGTCGCGACGAGTTGCGCGCTGACGTCGTCGAACACCTGACCGGCGCGCCGCAGGTCGAGTACCTCGGTTTCGGCATGCGGGTCCTCCGGGCCCTCGAGCGCACCACGGATCGCCCACACGTGCCGCCCGTCGTCGAGCCGGCCGAGGAACACCGCGTTGTCCGGAGGCCGATCGCCCAGCTTCGCGGCGCTACCGAGGACGACCCGCCCGTCGGCGATCAGTACCTGGTTGCGCCGGTCGACGCGCAGTACCTGCGCCTCGGGCCAACCGGCCAGCGCGGCGTCGATGTCGGTGCGCAGCTCGTCGGCGCGGTCGGCACCGACGCGCGACAACAGCGGGATGTTGCGCAGCTGGAACGGCGTCATCTTTCGGGTATCACTCAGAGTCCGCGTTGCGGATGTAGAGCAGCCGGTCTCCGGATTCCACCGTGTCCACTTCCGGTGAGTCGACGCGCAGCAGCTGTCCGTTGCGCACGACGCCGAGCACGATGTCGTGCAGATGCCGCGGGGATCCGCCCTCCTCCTTGGGCGTCACCTCTCGTTCGGCGATCGCGAAGCCTGCATCGGGGGTCAGCAGGTCCTCCATGATCTCGACGACGCTGGGCGTCTGCACCGCGACACCGAGCAGGCGGCCCGCCGTCTCGGCGGTCACCACCGTGGAGTCCGCGCCGGACTGCTTGAGCAGATGCTCGTTGTCGGATTCCCGCACGGCGGCGATGATCTTGGCCTTGGGGGCCACTTCGCGGGCGGTCAGGGTGACCAGGGCCGCGCTCTCGTCGTCGTCGGTGGCCACGATGATCGCCCTCGCATGCTGTGCGCTGGCCAACCGCAGGACCTCCGAGTCGGTGGCGCTTCCCCGCACGGTGACCAGTCCGGCGCTCTTGGCACGTTCCAGCGCGGCCGGGTCCTTTTCGACGACGACGATGTCGGCGGGAGCGACCTCGTCGCCGACCATCGCGGCGGCGGCGCTGCGGCCTTTCGTGCCGTAACCGACGATGATGGTGTGGTTGCGCACTCTGTTCCTCCATCGCTGGATGCCATAGACCTGCCGCGACTGCGTGGTCAGCGTTTCGACCGTCGTACCGATCAGCACGATCAGGAACGCCACCCGTAGCGGCGTGATCACCAGGACGTTGACGAGCCGGGCCGACGGGGAGACCGGCGTGATGTCGCCGTAGCCGGTGGTCGACAGCGACACCGTGGCGTAGTACAGGCAGTCCAGGAACGAGAGCGGGTCGTCGGGGTTCGGGCTGCTCTCGACGTCGCGGTAGCCGTGCCGGTCGAGGTAGACGATGATGACCGCGGCGAACAGAGCCGTCAACGCATAGATGACGCGCACGGTGATCCGCCGGCCCGGGCTGACCGGATCGCTCGGAATCTGTACGCGATCGGTGAGGGCATGGACGGGCTGATCGGACAGGGACTCGTCGAATCTGCGGAGCCGACGCCGCAGTTTGCCTCTAGCCATGAGGGTTCGTCACCGCAGGGGACAGCCGCACCAGCACAATGTAATCATGACCTCTCCCCTGCCCGAACTGCAGCAACTGGCCAACCCGTCGCGCGCCTACCGGATGGCGGCCGCGTTGCTCGGGATCGGAAGCCTGCATTTCATCGCGCCCAAGCCGTTCGACTCGATCATTCCGGTCGAGTTGCCGGGCAGTCCGCGGTTCTACACGTACGCCTCGGGCGTGGCCGAGCTCGGGGTTGCGGCAGCGCTGGCCGCGCCGCAGACCCGCAAGGCCGGAGCAGCCGCCGCCATCGCCCTTTTCCTCGCGGTGTGGCCGGGCAACTTCAACATGGTGCGGCTGTATTTCAAGGACGCGGCGAAGTCGTGGCCGATGCGGGCGATCGCGATCGCCCGCCTGCCGCTGCAGGTCCCGATGATCACCGAAGCTGTGAAGGTCTATCGCGAGTCCTAGGCGGCCTCCATCAGCTCAGCGAGTTCTTCGGCACCGGGCAGCGATTCCGGCGTGACCGTCGTTCCGCTGCGCACGTAGTGGAACGCCGCCCGCACCGACTCGACCTCGCAGTCGTGCAGCGCCGCCCACGCCAGCCGGTACACGGCCAACTGAATCGCGCTGTGCCGCTTTGCTTCCGGTGTACTCGGCGGCTCACCGGTCTTCCAGTCCACCACCGTGGCGCCGCCGTCTTGGTCGGCGAACACGGCGTCGATGCGGCCCCGCACCAGCCGGCCGCCGATGACCATGTCGAACGGCACCTCGACGTCGACGGGGGTGCGGGCGGCCCACGGCGACACCGCGAAGGCGGCCTGCAACTCGGCGAGCTCGTCGGCAATCGCGGCGTCGTGGTCGACCGCGCCCGGTAGATCGTCGAGATCGAACAATCGCTCCGCGTGGTAGAAACGCTGGACCCAGTCGTGAAAGGCAGTGCCCAGCAATGCATGCGGCTCGGGGCGTGTCGGCACGCGGCGCCGCAACCGCTGTGCGACGGCCTGCGGGTCCTTGCCGAGCTCGACGAGTGTGCTGACCGACATTTGCAGGGGCAGTGCAGGTGTCGACGGTTCGCACACTTGGCTGCGTTCGGCGATCAACGCGTCGACATCGTCGGCCCAGCCTTCGTCGTCGCGGGCGGGCGCTGCGTTGCTGTCGCCTGCCATCGCGGCGGCGACCAGTGCGGCGCCACGCTCCATGTCGCTGCGGTGCGGTCCGGCCGGGTCTGCCGGCCACACCGCCTCGATCACGCTGTCGCACAGTGGGTTCGGTTCGCCCTCGGCAGGCGCGGGCGCCCAGTCTTCGATGACGCCGCACGGCCGGCCCGCGGCGGCGGATTCGTCGATGACGTCCTTGAGCTCACAGAGGAACTCCGACGGCCCGCGTGGCTTGCTCTCGGTTGCGCCCCAGTGGTGGCCGGACAACAGCAGGGTGTCCTCCGCGCGGGTGAGCGCCACGTAGAGCAATCGGCGTTCTTCGTCGACGCGGCGCTGTTCGAGGTTCTTCTTGTGCTTGTTGATCGCATCGGACAGTTGCTTGCGGTCGTAGACGTCGGCAGTGTCGAGTATCGGGACTCCGTGCTCGGACGTCGTGGCCCGGTCGCCACGAAGCAGCGGCGGCAGGTCCCCGGCGTCGGTGAGCCAGGTGCGGGTACGGCCGGTGGACGGGAAGACCCGGCCGCTCAGATGCGGAACGGCCACCACCTGCCATTCGAGCCCCTTCGCCGCGTGAATGGTCAGGATCTGGACCCGGTCGGCCGCCGTCGACATTTCGGCCGGTGCCAGACCGTTCTCCACTTCTTCGGCGGCGTCGAGGTAAGCGAGCAGCTCTCTAATCCCGGCGTCGGGTCGGCCGGCGAAGTCGGCCACCACGTCGCTGAACGCGTCGAGGTGTTCGGTGCCCGACCAGCCCGCCGAGACCGGGCGGCGCGCGCGCACCTCGATGTCGACGCCGAGCGCCCGGCGCACCTCTGCGACGAGCTCGGGCAGCGGGTGGGAGAGGTGCGCGCGCAGCGCGGTCAGCTCACGGGCCAACGCCAGGATGCGGGTGTAGCCGGTCGGCGAATAAGCCTCTGGCCCACCGGGGTCGGTGATGGCGTCGGCCAGGCAGGCGGCGTCGGCCTCGGGGTCGGCCTGCGCGGCGATCCGCTCGGCGGCACCGGTGGATTCGGCGTCGCCGGTGTTGTCCAGTCGTACTGCCCGCTGCCACAGGGCCGCGATGTCGCGGCCGCCCAACCGCCACCGAGGCCCGGTGAGCACCCGCATCGCCGCGCTGCCCGCCCCCGGGTCGGCGATCAACCGCAACATCGCGACGACGTCGGCGACCTCCGGCACGCCGAGCAGACCTGCCAGGCCGACGACTTCCACCGGCACGCCGCGCGCACTGATCGCGTCGGCCATCGGCGCGGCGTCGGCGTTGCG
>NZ_LZKP01000176.1 GCF_001672895.1 Mycobacterium sp. E740 | reverse complement strand
TGTTCGCGAAATTACGGATCCTCGTCGACGTCGCGTTGGGCAGGCTCGAGCGCAGCCCGCTGTATCACGAGATGCGGGTGCCTCAGTTCGAGTTCACCGCAGTCGACGGCCCGACGACGCTGGCGCTGGACGGTGAAGTCGGAACCGAATGCAGCACGGCCACTTTCAGCGTGCAATACCGGGCGCTGCCGGTGTTTCGTCCGCATCTCGTGATACAGCGGGCTGCGCTCGAGCCTGCCCAACGCGACGTCGACGAGGATCCGTAATTTCGCGAGCCGGCGGCCCGTCTCGAGGATCCTGATGTCCATCAGGCCGTCGTCCATGCGCGTCCGTCGTGACGGCGCGAAGCCCGACGGCAGATACGTCGAGTTGCCGAGGAAGAACAGGAAGGTCCGCAACGTCTTGTTGTCGTAGCGGATGTGTACCGGCTTCTCGTGCCGCAGCGTGTGGAACATCGCGTACAGGCCCGCGAGGGGCTTGCCGATCTTGTGCTCGTACTTCTCCCGGGTCCGCACATACGCCGGATACGCGCCGATGCTCGCGGTGTTGACCACCATCTGCTTCTCGTTCATGCAGACCAGGTCGACGCACGCGACGCTGCCCTGCTGGATCGCGGCGACCGTCTTGTCGACCGTCTCGCAGCCGATGTCCTTGGCGAAGTGGTTGAACGTGCCGCCCGGGAAGACCGCCAGCGGAATGCCTGCCTCGACGGCGGCCGCCGCGGCGCACGACACCGTGCCGTCTCCGCCGCCGATGGCGAGCACCTGCGCGCGCTGCGCCGTCTCCCGCAGGACCGCGCCGATGTCGTCATCGTCACTGAGTTCGACGATCTCCGTGCCCGGCAACGACTTTCGGACCTCTTCGAGGATGCGGGCGCCCGTTCCGCTCCCGGACGACGGGTTGACGACCAGCACCACACCGGCTCCGTCCGGCCGCTGCGGGGTGTCGACACGCAGCGGGTCTGCCGTCGGGACCTTCGTCGGCACCACCGGGGGCACCACCCGTCCGCCGAGCACGGCGATCGCCGCGCCGAGGCCGAACCCGGCGAACACGTCACCGGGATAGTGGGCGCCGACCGCCACCCTGGACAACCCGACCAGCCCGGCCAGCAGTGCCAGGGGCAGGCCGAGGAAAGGACTCTCGAGCCCGACGCCCACCGCGAACGCCGCCGCGCTGGCCGAGTGCCCCGACGGAAACGAGTTGGACGTCGGCCGGCGCCGAGTGCGGCGAACCAACGGCACCGAGTCGAACAGGGGGCGGGGACGGGGCCGGATTCGCTTGGCCCCCTGGTTCGTGACCAGGCTCGTGACCGCCAGCGTCAGCACGCCACGCATCGCTCCTCGCCGCGCGTGCGGCTTGCCGGTGGCGGCCATGACCGCCGCGATGGCGAACCACAGCTTCGAGTGGTCGGCCGCGCGCGTCAACGGGGGCATCACGGTGTCGAGCAGCGGGGTCGGCGAGTCCGCGATCGCCTCGAAGACCTCTCTGTCGAGTGCTCCGAGGCCCTGTGTTATTCGCCGAAGGCCGGTCCGGCGCCGGCCCAGCTGCGCAACGTCCATTGCTCCTACGTAACCACAGCGGGCGACGGCTAATCGTGCCGGTGTGGCTTACCCCAGGGACGGAGCGCCCGGACCTAGCATGGCTTGATGCGCCGGCTGCTGACTTTTGCGTGCGTGGCCGTCATCGGCCTGGCGGCGGCACCCGCGAGTCAAGCCGAGGACGTGCCGTGGTTCGCCCACTCGGTGGGCTCGGCCACCCAGGTGATTTCCGTTGTGGGCATTGGCGGTTCGAAAGCGAAGATGGACGTCTACCAGCGCAGCGCCGCCGGGTGGCAACCGGTCGCCGCCGGCATCCCGGCATGGATAGGCGCCAACGGGATGACACCGCAGAGCCACGACGGCGAAATGAAAACGCCGATGGGCATTTTCACGCTTGACTTCGCCTTCGGCACCGCTCCCAACCCCGGCGGCGGCCTGCACCACGTCCAGGTCGGACCGAACCACTGGTGGGACGGCGACCTGAAAAGCCCGACCTACAACACCATGCAGGTCTGCAACGAGGCGCAGTGCCCGTTCGACACCGACCCTGCCAGCGGCACCGAGAATCTCGAGATCCCGCCGTACGTGCACGCGGTCGTGATGGGCGTCAACAAAGCGCGGGTGCCCGGCAACGGCGGTGCCTTCTTCCTGCACGCCACCGACGGTGGGCCGACCGCGGGATGCGTGGCGATCGACGACGACAAGCTCGTCGAGATCATGCGCTGGCTGCGACCCGGTGCACTTATCGCGATCGCGCAGTAGCTCAGATGTTCAGCGCGCGACCGGGTTTCACCTTGAAGTTCAGTGCCTCGAGCGACATCGACGCGTCGTAGGTCCGGTCGTAGCCGGTTTCGCTGATCCGCCACCCGTCGGCGGTACGGCGGTAGCGATCGTGGTAGAAGCCGGCGCCGATCAGCATGAAGTTGAAATCCGGTGCGATCACCCGGTCCTGCAGGTACCAGGTGCCCGTCGCCTCGTCACCGTCGACGGTGATCTCGGGATGGGTGACGCGGTGCTCGGTGATGATCTCGGGACCCAGCGAGTCGCGCATGAACTTCACCAGCTCGTCGCGGTTGGTGAAGTGGTGCTCCTCGCCGATCGACTCGCCGTATTTGCCGACGACGTCCTCGGTGAGCGTGTCCGCGAACTGGTCCCAGTGCTTGGTGTCGAGCGCACGCAGGTACCGGAACTTCACTTGCTGGATCTCGTCGATGTCACCCATGGCCGACATTGCAGCACACGCCGGCGGCGACGGGCTACTGAGCCGCCGTCAGGTTCCGCGTGGCCGGGCCCTCGAGCAGCGTGCCGTCCGGGGCGAAGCGCGACCCGTGCAGCGGGCACTCCCACGTCTCGTCGGCGTCGTTCCAGTTGACGATGCCGCCAAGATGCGGGCATACCGGCGAGACGCGGTGCTCGCAGCCGTCGACCACGCTGCGGGCCTCCAGGTCCCACGGCGGGCCGCTGACCACACCGCCCTCGTCGGGGGTGCGGTTGCCGATCCGCGTGACCGGGGTGATCCATCCCCGCGCCAGGTACAACGCAACCTGCGCGTTGGTCTGCAGCGCCTTTGGGATGCCGGACAATTCGTGCGGACTCCAGCTGGCGAACGCCTCAGCCCAGTCCATCCGCCCACCGAGAATGCGGCTGGAAAGCGCCAGCGCCGCGGCGGTCCCGTTGGTCATGCCCCACTTGTCGAAACCGGTTGCGACGAAGATCTTGTCGTTCCCCGGCAGAATCGGGCCGACGTAAGGCAGTTCGTCGATCGGCGAATAGTCCTGTGCCGACCAGTAGTGCGTCTGCATCGCACCGGGATAGTGCAACTTCGTCCACTGGTCGAGTTCCTGAACCGACGACGCCGGACTCTTCTCGTGGCCGACGGGATGGCCTGCGCCACCGGCGATCAGGCGGTCACCGTCGGGGGTGGGCGCATACCGGACCGACCGGGTCGGTGAGTCGGCCGAGATGTACATTCCGCGCGTGATGCTGCCCGGCACCTTGTACGCCATGCAGTAGGAGCGTTGCGGTTTGAGGCGCGCGAAGAAGCCGCCGCGGTCGAGGATCGGGATGCCCGTCGCGAGCACGGTTTGTTTTGTGTGGACGTCGAATTCGTCACCCGAAGCGGTGCGAACCGACAAGGTGAGTCCGTCGCCCTCGGTCGAGACCTTCTGCACCCGAACGCCTTGCGCCAACCGGCCGCCGCGCTCCTCCAGCTCGACGACCAGGCTGTCCAGCAACGGCATCGGATCGAACTGCGCCTGGTTGGCCAGTCGGACCGCGCCGTGGAAGGGGAACGGCACATCGGCCTCGTCGACCCACTCGGCGTCGAGTCCCGCAGCTTCACAGGCCTGCAGTTCCTGGCGCACAGACGACACGCCCTTCTCGGACTGCGCATAGGTGAAGGCGTCCTCGCGTTGCACCGAGAGCCCGTGTGCTTCACAGTGCTGGATCAGCCACTCCTGGCCCTCGCGGTTGCCCTCGACGTACTGGCCGGCGGTCTTGGCGCCGTGTTTGCCGACGATCTTCGACAGCTTCGTGCTCTGCAGCAGGCTGATCTTCGCCGTGGTGTTGCCAGTCGTACCGGCGCCGACCCGGAGCGCTTCCAGTACCAGGACGTCCTTGCCGGCGCGCGCCAACAGCACTGCGGTGATGAGACCCGTTATCCCGGCACCGACCACAATGACGTCGGCCGAACGGTCGGATTCGGCGAGCGGTTCGGACGGTGTCGGCTGCTCGGCGCGGTTTGCTAGCCACAGAGATGTCATGGCCTTCCCTGTACCCGTTTGAGGCGGCCCAAAACGGCGGTGGCCGAACGCCGTTCGCCCGGAGTGTCTGACGGTTCACCGGTGGTCAGGCGGCTATCGTGTGGTCCGTTATGAGCGACCCGTTGGGGTTGTCGATCGGGACGACGAACTTGGTCGCGGTACGCATCGGCAACCGAGCCGTCACCCGACGCCCCGTCGTGATGCTGCCGGGCGGCGCGGCGATGACCGGCTTTGTCGAGCGAGTCGGGGACTCGGTGCCGCTGGTGGCGCCGGACGGATCCCTGCACCCGGCCGATCGACTGCTGGTCGATGCGCTCGCCGAATTGGCCGAAGACAGCGGGCCGTCGGCCGGTGTCACCGTCGCGGTTCCCGCGCACTGGGGACCCGCGACGCTGCGCACGTTGCGCAATTCGATGCGCGGGCACCCGGCCCTCGGGGCCGGCGGCATCTCCGCACGACTGGTCTCGGACGCGGTAGCCGCGCTGCGCTCGCTGCAGGCCGAGCCCGGACTTCCCGCGCGAGGTGTCGTGGTGCTCGCCGACTTCGGTGGCGGAGGAACCAGCCTCACGCTGGCCGACGCGGGTGCGGGATTCGGGCCGATCGACGAGACGGTTCGCTACGCGGAGTTCTCCGGTGCGTGGGTGGACCAGGCGCTGCTCAGCCGCCTCGTCGACGAACTCGCGCCGTCCGGCCGCGTCGACCCGGCGAGCACTGCCGCAGTCGGATCGCTGACCCGGCTACGCGAGCAGTCCCGCATCGCCAAGGAACGCTTGTCGACGGACGAGGCGACCGAGGTCGACGCGCTCCGAGTGACCCGCCAAGAATTGGAGACGTTGATCGCGGCACCGTTGGGTGGCGTGCTGGCGGAGCTGGATAATCTGTTGCAGCGCAATGGGATTGACTGGCGCGGTGTCTCGGCTGTGGCCACGGTCGGCGGTGGTGCGAACGTTCCGCTGGTTCAGCGACGACTCTCCGAGCACTGCGGCATGCCGGTGGTCAACACTGCGGAGCCGAGCGCCGCCGCTGCGACGGGTGCCGCGCTGATCGGGGCTTACACGTCGGCCGCAGAGGCGCAGACCGGTGTAGCGCCGGCAGTGGTGCCGGCTGACTCGCCGGCATCTGCCACTTTCCGGGCGCTGGCCTGGTCACAAGACGACGACGCCGCTCACGAACCGGTGCCGTACGTGGCGCCAGAACCGTATGAGCCGCCGTACGAGACCGGGCCGGCCGAGACGGCGGCGGCCGACGAACCGCGCATCTGGCAACGGTTGCCGGGCATGGTCTTCGGCGCCTTAGCGGCAGTCGCAGTGGTCGCGGTCGGTGGCGCGGCGATCGCGTTGACCAGCGCGACGGGCAGCACCGGGGTGAGTGAGGCACCGCGCACCTCAGCGGCCCCTGCCGTCAGTGAGGCGCCGCCACCTGCGAGCAGCGAGGCGCCGCCCGCGCCAGCGGAGACCGTCACGGTCACCAGTGCGCCACCGCCCCCGGTGAGCAGCCAGGCGCCCCCGCCGGTGACGACCGTCGTCACCTCGACGGAGCCGACCACCACCACAACTACAACCACCACCACAACGACGACCACCACTGCGACGACGACCACAACCACAACAACGACCACCACGACCACGCCGACAACGACCACCACCACGACGCCGTCGACCACACCGTTGACGACCACGTATCTGACCGTGCCGTTCGTGCCCGTGCCGATCCCCATTCAGGTGCCGCAGGGCTGAACGCGGAAGGGCTACCGCCCGTACGAGTAGTCCGGTTCGTGGAACCGGTTGATGATCGGAATCCGCTCGATGATGCGGTCGCGCAGGCGGGGCTGCGGTGGAGGGATGTAGGCGGGTGCCGGCGGCGGCACGTAGACAGGCGCAGGCGGTGCGTAGACAGGAGCCGGAGGCGAGTAAGCCGGCGGCTCGGGCGCGGTGTTAGCCGGAGCGGGCGGCACGTAGGCGGGTGGTTCGTAGACCGGCTCGGCGACCGGGGCGGCCGGCGGCGCAGGGGCGGCCACCGCGATGGTCTGCGCGACGACGGGCCTCGCCTCGGCAGGTGTCGTCTTCTTGACAGCCGGGGCCGCTTCCTCTGCAATGGCGGCGGGCTGCTCGACGGCGCCCGCGGCCTGCGGCGCGGGTTCTTCGTCACCGGTCAGGTTGAGGCCGACCGCCGCGGAGATCGACGCCACGAACGTCACCACCGCGGCGGCGAGCACGGCGGCCAGCGCACCCGTGCGCGACGACTGCCTCGTCGTCGGCGCATCCAAAGCGTGCACCGCCCGGGCCGAGGCCAGCGCCGCGCCGCGGGCCAACGCCAGGTCCGCGTCGGCCGCGGAGAACACCGGCGATTGCGTGACGTCGCCGAGCGTCGAGGTGATGAGGTCCAGATCGCGGGCCGAACCGACGACGAAGATCGCCCCGGGCTGCCACTCGTTGAGCGCGAGCATGTCGATCACGCTGCTCGGCAGTTCGACGACGTCCGCACCGTCCAGCGGCCGTGCGATGCGGTCGACGGTGACGCCGCCGCGGGTAACCATGGCGATCACCGCGGCGTCCGGTTCGACGATGCACACCGCGACGTCGTCGTAGTCGGCGATGTCGGCGATGCCCGCTGCCAGGACCTCACCCGCCTCCAGCTCAGAGATTGCGATCGCGTTGTCGTGACCGCGGTCGGAAAGGGCCGTCAACACCTCGGAAGCGACGGCTTCGGCCTCGCTGGTCCAGGTGACGCCGATCGAGTGGATGTGACTGCCGTCGACGTCGGCGAGCACGACGTTGAGCAGGCCCTCGGCATCGACGTCGGCGTCGAAGTCGAACGCTCCGCGGTCGACCGTGGCACCCTCGCCGGTTGTGCCCTCGACGAGCACCCACCGAACCGTGCTGGACGTCATCGACAGGCCGAGCACGAGGTCCATAGTTCTGTCCCCTCGCCGTGGTCAGGCTCTGAGGTTACCCAGGCTCGCGTTCGAACGGGAATCGGTGTTCTGCGAATCCACTGAATTGCGGTCAATGTAACGATTTGATATACAACCTCCCGTGGGACGGCACTCCGTAGCCAAGAAACGGCGCACGTCACCGATCACCGTGGCCGCAGCCATCGCCCCCGCCGCGATCCTCTTAGCGGTCGGGGGAGACGTCCACCTCTCCGCACGCCCGGCGCCCCAGACTCAACCGGTCGTCGCCGAGGAAACCACCCCGTGTTGCGTCGAAATCGTGGCGGCAGCGCCGGTGGCACCTGCCGCGGCGCCGACGGCCGACCCGAGTGCGATGCCCGCCGCCATGGTCGCGGCCGCCCGGTACCGCACCGTCGACCGCTCGCTGCCGGTCGGCATCGCACCCGAGGGCGGCCTTCAGGTCAAGACGATCCTCGCGTCGCGCGCGATCAGCGAGGCCTTCCCTGAGATCAGCAACATCGGCGGCGTGCGACCCGATGCGCTGCGCTGGCATCCCAACGGCCTGGCGCTCGACGTGATGATTCCCGATCCCAGTAGCGCGGCGGGGATTGCGCTCGGCAACGAAATCGTCTCTTACGCACTGCGAAACGCGAAGCGCTTCGACTTGCAGGACGCGATCTGGCGCGGGGTGTACTACACGCCCGACGGTGCCCAGAGCGGCGGTTACGGTCACTTCGACCACGTGCACATCACAACTCATGGCGGCGGCTTCCCGACCGGTGGCGAGGTCTACCTCCGCTGAGTCGGAGCTGGGCACGGCTAGCCGCAGCAGCTGGGATCAAGCACTGAGCACAGCGCTATCAGTGCGTCCCGTCTTGGTCGGTGGTAGACATTCATGCCGCGCCGTTGCGATTCCATTAATCCGGCGCGCCTCAACTGGGTTAGGTGGTGGCTGACTGTGGATTCCGTCAAGCCCACCTCAGCCGCGAGATCACTGCTGCACTCCTCGCCTTGAGCGGAATTGAAGAGCAGTGACACGAGCTTGACTCGCACCGGATCAGCGAGTGCTTTCAGTCGTAGCGCTATCTCCAATGCGGCGGCGTCGTCTACCGGTCCTGCGGCAAGCGGCGCACAGCACACAGGGGCAGACAGGTCGACCGTCGGCAGCGATTTCGGCACACGGCAAGGATGCCACAGGGCATTGACATATATCGAAAAGGTGGCAGTATCAGTTCCGACCTAGTTCGATATATGTCACACAGGTGGAGGTCATCGTGTCCCGCGTTCAACTTGCATTAAACGTCGACAACCTTGCCGAGGCCGTCAGGTTCTACTCGAAGTTGTTCAACGTGACGCCGGCCAAGCTCAAGAAGGGCTACGCCAACTTCGCCATCGCGCAACCGCCGTTGAAACTCGTGCTGCTGGAGAATCCCGGAAAGGGCGGCAGCATCAACCACCTCGGAGTGGAGGTCGAGTCCAGCGACGCCGTGCACGCCGAGATTGCGAGGCTCTCCGAGGAAGGACTGCTCACCGATGAGGAGATTGGCACCACCTGTTGCTTCGCCAAACAAGACAAGGTTTGGGTCACCGGCCCAGCTGGCGAAAAGTGGGAGGTCTACACCGTTCTCGCGGACTCCGACACCTTCGGCAACAGCCCGCAGCATCGCGACCCTGACGCCGAGGGCAGCCAGTGCTGCGGCGCAGCAGCGGCACAAGACAAGGAAGCCTTGAGTACGGCAGCCCCTTGCTGCTGAGTGTGACTGTCGTGGAGCCGGTGACGGGAATCGAACCCGCGTATTCAGCTTGGGAAGCTGATGTTCTGCCATTGAACTACACCGGCTTGTTTGAGCACGAAGGCTAGCATCCGAGCGGCTACGCTCGTCGAGTGCTGCTCTCCGACCGCGACATCCGCGCCGAGATCGCCGCTGAGCGACTGAGCCTCGATCCGTTCGACGACACCCTGATTCAGCCGTCGAGCATCGACGTTCGCCTCGACAGCCTGTTTCGCGTCTTCAACAACACGCGCTACACCCACATCGACCCGGCCCGGCAGCAGGACGAGCTCACCAGCCTCGTGCAGCCCGAACCCGGCGAGCCGTTCGTGCTGCATCCCGGCGAGTTCGTGCTCGGCTCGACGCTGGAGCTGTGCAGCCTGCCCGACGACCTCGCCGGCCGCCTCGAAGGCAAGTCCTCGCTGGGCCGCCTCGGCCTGTTGACGCACTCGACCGCCGGCTTCATCGACCCGGGCTTCTCCGGTCACATCACGCTCGAGCTGTCCAACGTCGCCAACCTCCCGATCACGCTGTGGCCCGGGATGAAGATCGGCCAGCTGTGCCTGTTGCGACTGACCAGCCCCGCGGAGCACCCCTACGGCAGCGCCCGCGCCGGGTCGAAGTATCAGGGCCAGCGCGGGCCGACACCGTCGCGGTCGTACCAGAACTTCATCAAGTCGACCTGAAGCCCCGGTGAGCTTGCGGTAATGCCGGCGAAACACGAAACAATCCGGAAACACGCGCGCCCCGCGACGGAAACCTGAAGCCGAAATGCTCTTTCCCGACCGGGAGGAGTTCCATGGACGCAATCGATCCTGCCGCGACGGCTTGGCTGCTGGCGGCGACGGCGATGGTGCTGTTGATGACCCCAGGGCTGGCGATCTTCTACGGCGGCATGGTCCGCACGACCGGCGTGCTCAACATGATCATGATGTGCTTCATCGCCATCCCGCTGTGCTCGGTCGCATGGCTGCTGGTCGGCTACAGCGTGGCGTTCTCCGAGGACGCCGGCGGCGGGCTCGTCGGCAACCTCGCCCACTTCGGGATGCTGGGCATCAATCCGACCACGCTGCACGGAGCGGTTCCCGAACTGCTGTACGCCACCTTCCAGCTCACGTTCGCGATCGTCACCGCAGCGCTGGTCTGCGGCGCGATCGCCGACCGCGCGCGGTTCGCGGCGTGGATGGTGTTCGTACCGGTGTGGACGGTCGCGGTGTATGCCGTCGTCGCGCACTGGGTGTGGGGGCCGGGCGGCTGGCTGTTCCACCTCGGCGTGCTCGACTATGCCGGCGGCCTCGTCGTCGAAATCGTCTCCGGCGCTTCAGCTTTGGCGCTGGCGCTGGTGCTCGGACCGCGCATCGGCTTCAAGAAGGACGCCATGCGCCCACACAATCTGCCGTTCGTATTGCTCGGTGCGGGTCTGCTGTGGTTCGGCTGGTTCGGGTTCAACGCGGGATCGGCGCTCGGCGCCAACGGCACCGCCGCCGCGATCTTCCTCAACACGCTGGTCGCCGGATGCCTCGGCATGCTCGGCTGGATCATGGTCGAACGGATTCGCGACGGTAAGCCCACCACGTTCGGCGCCGCCTCCGGCGTGGTCGCCGGGCTGGTCGCGATCACCCCGTCGTGCGGAACGGTCAACACCCTCGGCGCGTTCATCGTGGGCGCTGCCGCCGGAGTGGTCTGCTCGTTCGCGGTCGGGCTGAAGTTCCGGTGGGGCTACGACGACTCGCTCGACGTGGTCGGCGTGCACTTCGTCGGCGGCGTCGTCGGCGTCTTGCTGATCGGTCTGATCGCCACCGAGGTGATGACCGGCGGTCCGTCCGGCCTGTTCTACGGCGGCGGCCTGACCCAACTGGGCAAGCAGTCGCTGGCCGTAATCGTCGTCGCCGCGTACGCGTTCACCGCCTCCTACGTGCTCGCCAAGCTGATCGATCGGGTGATGGGATTCCGGGTCAGCGCCGAGGACGAGACCACCGGCGTCGACTTCACCCAGCACGCCGAGAGCGCCTACGCCGAGGGCGTGCACGGCCACGTGCCGACGCGGCGCCCGGCGTTCGGCGGACTCGCAGGGCTCGACTCACCGCAGCCCGCGGAAACCTCGGAAGAGGCGTGAACCGCGGGGCGCTTTCGCTCAGGGACGCGAGTAGTGTCGAGATACCGGCGTCGTACCGGCGCTCGCAAATCGCCCTCAGCAAATTCGGGCACGGATGTAACGCCCGTGCTGCTCAGGGCGATTAAGCACTAGTCGGCGGCGTGTGTAAAGCGCGGGGCCGCTCGACTTTCCAGGCAACATAGCAAATATTCGTGGAGGGGCAGTGGAGATCGTACTGGGTGTGTCGATGACACCTGAGACGGTCCGGATGGTGCTGGTCGAAGGCGATAAAGCCGATGGTGTGACCGTCGACCACGACGTGTTCGACGTGCGCGCCGGTGAGGATTCGGCAACGTCGGGCGCAGCCGCCCAGGTGGTGGACGCCGTACTCGGCACCAAGGAGAGCGCCGAGGCGGGCGGCCACGAACTCAAGGCCATCGGTGTCACCTGGAGCGACCACGCCGAGGCCGCCCAACTGCGGGACGCGCTGGCCGCCCGCGACATCGACGACGTGCTTCTCGTCTCCGACGGCCACGCCGCGGCCGCGCTCGCGCAGGCCGTCGGGCGGACAGTCGGCTACGACACCACCGCGCTGCTGTTCATCGACCGCGACACCGCCACGCTCTCGGTCGTGCGGACCGACGACGGGTCGGTGGTCAAGGTGCTCAGCCGCACGCTGCACAGCGACGACGCGATGGCCGTGCTGGCCGACATGGCCGCTGCCGTCGACGCTCAGGACGCGCCGCCGCAGGGCATGTTCGTCGTCGGTTCGGGCGTCGACGTCAGCTCGGTGAAGAGTCATCTCGAGCACCTGGTGAGCCTGCCTGTACACGCTCCCGACGAACCCGGGATGGCGCTGGCCCGTGGCGCGGCGCTGGCGGCTGCCAGCGCACCCGCGTTGGAGGCGTCGACGGTCGGACTGGCCTACTCGCAGGACCCCGACGGCCCCACGGCCGGTTCCGTGTACGCCGGGCTGGCGGCCGCCGAGACCCAGCTCGCGGTTGCCGGGGGTGACGGCGCGTACCTCGACGACGAGCCGCGGACCGATCTTTCGCCAGCGCCGGGCGACGACCGCAAGCCGTTCCTGCTCGTCGGCAGCGCGCTGACGTCGATCTTCGTCGTCGGCGTGGTGGCGCTGGTGATCTCGCTCGCGGTGAGCATCCGCCCGACGGCCGACCAGCGGCCCAGTCCCGGACAGAGCGCGATCGTGCCCAGCACCGTCGCGCCCGCGCCAGAGCCGCCGCCGGTCGAGCAGGCGCAGCCGATACAGGCGCCTCCGCCGCCGGCGGAGACCATCAAGGCACCCGTGCCCGTTGTGCAGCAACAGCCTGCCCCGCAGTCGCCGCGGACGGTCTATGTCGAGGCCCCCGCCCCGGCTCCGGAAGCGCCCGCACCCGCGCCCGCCGCGCCACCGCCCGCGCCCGCCGCGCCGGCCCCGGTAGCCCCGGTTCCGGTGGCACCTGCCCCGGTGATTCCGGCTCCGGTCCCGGCGTACGTACCGCCCGTCATTGCGCCGCCGAACTATTACCCGCAGCAGCAGAACCCGTGGACCCAGCAGTGGCCGAGCCGTCCGTCGTGGAAGCCGCCGAAGGTCAAGCAGGTGACTCCGCCGTGGCAGGAGCCCGAGATGCCGGAGTACCCGCAACCCGCGACGCCGCCATGGCAGGACGGGTCGAGCGGCTATCCCGGGTCGAGCGGCTATCCGGGTTCGAGCGGCTACCCCGGTTCGATCGGTGGTGGTGACGGCTCACGCGGTAACGGCGGCGGCAAGAACGGTCGCGGCGGCGTCTCGATCTGCGTGCTGAACATCTGCGCCGGATAGGCAGTCGTAACCCGCTGTTGGCCTGCTGCTCAGTGTCGCGTCGCGGTTAGCTCATCGCGGCCGCATATCAAGTCGGTATGCGCTGCACCGTCTTCGGCACCGGATACCTCGGAGCCACCCACGCCGCCGGCATGGCCGAGCTGGGCCACGACGTGATCGGCGTCGACGTCGATCCGGGCAAGGTCGCCAAGCTCGCCTCCGGTGAAGTTCCGTTCTACGAGCCCGGCTTGCGAAAAGTGTTGAGCGACAACCTCGCTGCCGGACGTCTGACGTTCACCACCGACTACGACGCCGCGGCAGAGTTCGCCGATGTGCACTTCCTTGGCGTCGGGACGCCGCAGAAGAAGGGCGAGTACGGCGCCGACCTCCGCCACGTGCACGCGGTCATCGACACGCTGGTGCCCCGGTTGCAGCGGCCTGCCGTGATCGTCGGCAAGTCGACGGTGCCGGTGGGCACCGCCGCTGAGCTCGCTGACCGGGCGCGCGCGCTCGCGCCGGCGGGGGTCGACGTCGAGATCGCGTGGAACCCAGAATTCCTGCGCGAAGGATTCGCGGTGCACGACACCCTGCACCCCGATCGGATCGTGCTTGGCGTGCAACACGATTCGACTCGCGCCGAGGCGGCGATCCGCGAACTGTACGCGCCGCTGCTCGACCAGGAAGTACCGTTCCTCGTCACCGACCTGCAGACCGCCGAGCTGGTCAAGGTGTCGGCGAATGCGTTTCTGGCCACGAAGATCTCGTTCATCAACGCGATCTCGGAGGTGTGTGAGGCCGTCGACGCCGACGTCACGACGCTGGCCGACGCGCTGGGGCACGACACGCGTATCGGCCGCCGGTTCCTCAACGCGGGCTTGGGTTTCGGCGGCGGCTGCCTGCCGAAGGACATCCGCGCGTTCATGGCGCGTGCCGGCGAACTGGGCGCCAACCACGCGCTGACCTTCCTGCGCGAGGTCGACAGCATCAACATGCGCCGTCGCAGCCGGATGGTGGAACTGGCGACCACGGCCTGCGGCGGTTCGCTGCTGGGCGCCAACATCGCCGTGCTCGGCGCCGCGTTCAAGCCCGATTCCGACGACGTGCGCGACTCCCCAGCGCTCAATGTCGCGGGCCTACTGCAACTCAACGGTGCCACCGTCACCGTGTACGACCCGAAGGCGATGGAGAACTCGCGGCGGGTGTTTCCGACGCTGACCTACTCGACGTCGGTCGCCGACGCGTGCCACCGCGCCGACGCCGTGCTGGTGCTCACCGAATGGCAGGAGTTCGTCGATCTGGATCCCGAGGATCTGGCAGGCACCGTGCGCGCGAAAGTCGTTGTCGACGGCCGCAATTGCCTCGACGTCGGCCGGTGGGCAGCAGCCGGGTGGCAGGTGCACTGTCTCGGGAGGAGCGCATCCTCGCTCAGTCGGTAGGCTCGGGTCACCTGACGGGTCAAGGAGGGTGCCTCGTGGAACCGATTCGTGCGGGTCGACGCGCCGGCCCCGTCCGTCACTGGGTCCGGTGGCTTGCCGTGCACGGGTTCGTGCGGGCGGGCTCGAAGCTGCTGGCCCGCCGCGGTGACATGCAGGGCCGGATGATCGCGGACCCGCTGGTGCGCCTCGACCCGGTCCCGTTCACCGAGGAGCTGCGCGCCCGCGGGCCGGTCGTCAAGGCCGCCGTCATGTACCTCACCGTCGATCACGGGATCGCCAACGACCTGCTGCGCTCAGACGACTTCCACGTCCTGCCGATCGGCTCGAACCTGCCCAAACCGCTGCAGTGGGTGGCGGACCACACCAAGACCGGCCTGCTGCATCCACTGGAACCGCCGTCGATGCTGTCGGTGGAACCACCCGAGCACACTCGCTACCGCAAGCTAGTGTCGTCGGTGTTCACCACCAGGGCCGTCGCCGCGCTCAAGGACCGGGTGCAGCAGACCGCCGACTCGCTGCTCGACGAACTCGCCGGCGCCGGCACCGTCGACGTCGTCGCGCGGTACTGCTCTCAGCTCCCCGTCGCGGTGATCGGCGACATCCTCGGCGTTCCCGACGAAGCCAGGCCCCGCATCCTGGAGTTCGGGGAGCTGGCCGCCCCGAGCCTCGACATCGGCCTGACGTGGTCGCAGTACCGCACCGTCTACCGCGGCATCGAGGGCTTCAACGACTGGTTGTCCGCGCATCTGGAGGAGCTGCGCCGCAATCCGGGCGACGACCTGATGAGCCAGCTGATCGCGGCCTCCGACGAAGGCGCCCGGCTCGACGAGCGCGAACTACTGGCCACCGCGGGGCTCGTGCTGGCCGCCGGCTTCGAGACCACGGTCAACCTGCTGGGCAACGGAATTCGGACGCTGATCGAGCACCCACAGCACCTCGAAACTCTGGCCCGGCGCCCGGAACTGTGGCCCACCGCGGTGGAGGAGATCCTGCGGCTCGAGCCGCCGGTGCAACTCACCGCGCGGTTCGCGACCGAGGACACCGAGATCGCGGGCCAGCTGATCCGCCGGGGCGACGGCGTCATCCTGTACATCGCCGGCACCAACCGCGATCCCCAGGTGTTCGACGACCCGCATCGCTTCAACCTCGAACGCGAGAATGCCGGTAAACACCTGTCGTTCTCCGGTGGCAGGCACTTCTGCCTCGGGGCGGCGCTCGCGCGCGCCGAGGGCGAGGTCGGCCTGCGGACCTTCTTCGAGCGGTTCCCCGACGCCCGACTCGCCGGCGAGGGCGCCAGGCGCCAAACCCGGGTACTGCGGGGATGGGCATCACTGCCGGTCGCGCTGGGCACCGCCCGCGCGCCGATGAGTTCGCCGTCCTGACTCGGTCATCACCCCGAGACAGACAGAACGGAGGAACCATGTCGATCGACCATGTGCTGGCCGTCGTCCCGGTCACCGACATCGAGGCCGCCAGGCGGTGGTACACGAGCCTGTTCGACCGGGCACCGGACAACAACCCGATGCCCACGCTGGTGGAGTGGCAGGTCCGCCCCGGCGCCTGGGTCCAGGTGTTCCACGATCCGCGCCGTGCCGGCGGCGCAATGGTCAACTTCGCCGTCGACGACCTGGAGCGTCACCTCGCCGAACTACGCGATCGCGGCCTGAGCCCCGAAGAGATCGTCGCGGCTGACAAGGGTGTGCGGCTGTCGAAGCTCGAGGACTCCGACGGCAACGAGATCAGGATTATCGGGGGTTTCCGGGTCGACTATTGAGTACGTTCGGGGCGTGGATTTCCGAGCCGCGCTGCTCGACCAGACCCGGGCGTTCGGGGACCTGATCCGCAGTGCCGACCCATCGACGCCGGTGCCGACCTGTCCCGACTGGACGCTCAAGCAGCTGTTCCGACATGTCGGGCGGGGTAACCGCTGGGCCGCGCAGATTATCGCCGAACGCCGGACCGCCGCGCTGGACCCGCGCGATGTACGCAACGGCAAGCCGCCCGACGATCCCGATGGTGCGGCCGACTGGCTCAATCAAGGTGCGCAGCTGATCGTCGACGCGGTCGACCGCGCCGGGGCCGCCGCCCGGGTGTGGACGTTCCGCGGCCCCCGCCCGGCGGGCTGGTGGATCCGCCGGCGGCTGCACGAGGTCGCCGTGCACCACGCCGACGCTGCGCTGGCTGTCGGCGCCGACTACGAGTTGCCGCCCGACCTCGCCGCCGATGCGATCAGCGAATGGGTCGAGCTGATGGCGAGCAACACTTCACAGCCCGCGCTGGACCGCGGCCGCAGCATCCACATGCACGCCACCGACGACGGGCTGGGACCGACCGGCGAGTGGACGATCACCCATGACGAGGAGGGCGTCGGGTGGTCACACGACCACATCAAGGCCGATGTCGCGTTGCGCGGCACCGCAACAGATCTGCTGCTGGCCATCACCCGGCGGCGCTCGGCAGCCGACCTCGGCGTCGAGGTGCTCGGCGACGCTTCGGTGTGGGACGGCTGGCTGGCGCGGACTAACTTCTAGGCGTCGCCAGCACCGCGGCAATGCCGGTGGTCAGCGGCACCGACAGCGCCAGCGCGATGCCGCCGACGGCTGAGCGGGCGATCTCGATGGCCACGCTCTCGCTGGTGAGGACGTCGCCGAGGCTTCGATTGGCCACACTGAAGAGCAGCAGCAGCGGCAGCGCGCTGCCCGCATAGGCCAGCACCAGCGTGTACACGGTGCTCGCGATGTGGTCGCGGCCGACCCGCATGGCGCCCACGAAGATCGCGCGCCGCGAAGCCCCGTCCAGCTCGGCCAGCTCGAACACCGTGGACGCCTGGGTGACCGTGACATCGTTGAGCACGCCCAGTGAGCCGATGATGAAACCCGCCAGCAGCAGCCCGGTGATCGAGACGTTGCCCAGATACGCGGCGACCTCGTTGTTCTGATCCTCCGACAATCCGGTCAGATGCGTCAATTCGATTGCGCCCCAAGATAGTACGGCAGCGACGAGTAGCGAGGTCAGCGTGCCGAGCAGCGCGGCGCTGGTGCGCAGGCTCACCCCGTGCGCCAGGTAGATGACCGCGTACAGGATCAACGCCGACGCCACCAAGGCGACGGGAATGGCGGCGGCGCCGTCGCGCAGAGCCGGAAGCATGAACACGACGAGCACGAGGAACGCGACCACGATGCCGATCAGCGCCCGCAACCCTCGCCACCCCGCGACGGCGACCACCACCACCGCGAACGCCGCGGCGAGCGCGATCAGCGGCCAGGTCCGTTCGTAGTCGTAGAACGAGTAGGTCGTGCTGCCGGCCGCATCGACCTGACGGCTGATGCGCACCTGGTCGCCGACGGCGAAGCTGGGCTGGCCGGGGCCGCCACTGAACTCGAGCAGCGTCGTCGCGCCCTGGTTCGGGCCCGACTCGATCGCGATGACGGTCTGCACGCACGCGGCGCCGTCACCCTGTGCCTCGATGGGCGCGGCGGTGAGCACCTGTCCGACCGACGGGCTGCCGCACGTCGCGGTGCTGCTCGACTCGACCTGGCCGGATTCGGTCGTGACTGCGCCCCCCTCGGCATTCTGGAAGGGCAGCGGGATGGCGGTTTTCTGCTGGCTCGGCCACAACCAGACCGCACCCGCCAAGACCGATACGCCGATCGCGAGCAGCAAGCCGACGACGACCTTCGCGGCGATCGGCCCCAATGGCGCGGGACCGGTCAGCGAGTGGGAATGTCCGTGCGAATGCGTCACGGACAACAGCGTAGAGACGCTCGCTACTGGCGGTATCCGGCCAGGAAGTTGCCCAACCGCTCGATGGCGTTGGAAAGGTCGCGGGCCCACGGCAGTGTCACGATGCGCAGGTGATCCGGAGTCGGCCAGTTGAAGCCGGTGCCCTGGGTGACCAGGATCTTCTCTTGCAGAAGCAGATCAAGAACCAGCTGTTCGTCGTCGACGATGTCGTAGACCTCCGGGTCCAGCCGCGGGAACGCATACAGCGCGCCTTGCGGCTTCACGCACGACACTCCCGGAATCTCGTTGAGCTTCTGCCAGGCCACGTCACGCTGTTCCAGCAGCCTGCCACCCGGTAGCACCAGGTCCTCGATGCTCTGGTATCCACCGAGCGCGACCTGAATGGCATGCTGCGCAGGCACATTCGGGCACAGCCGCATGTTCGCCAGCAAGCTGATGCCCTCGATGAAGCTGACCGCGTTCTCCTTCGGGCCGGTGATCACCAGCCAGCCCGCTCGGTAACCCGCCACGCGGTACGCCTTCGACAGACCGTTGAAGGTCAGGGTCAGCACGTCGGGGGCCACCGAAGCCATCGAGATGTGCTCGGCGCCGTCGAAGAGGATCTTGTCGTAGATCTCGTCGGCGAGCAGCATCAGCTGGTGCTTGCGCGCCAGATCCGCTATCTGCGTGAGGGTCTCACGGGTGTACACCGCGCCGGTGGGGTTGTTCGGATTGATCACGACGATCGCCTTGGTGCGATCGGTGATCTTCGATTCCAGATCGGCGACGTCGGGCATCCAGCCCTGTGTCTCGTCGCACAGATAGTGCACCGGGGTGCCGCCCGCCAGCGAGGTGCACGCGGTCCACAGCGGATAGTCGGGCGCCGGGATCAGCACCTGATCGCCGTTGTCCAACAGGGCCTGCAGCGTCATCTGGATCAACTCCGACGCGCCGTTGCCCAGGTACACGTCGTCGACGTCGAAACGCGGGAACCCGTCGACGAGTTCGTAGCGCGTGAACACCGCACGGCGCGCCGGCATGATGCCCTTGGAGTCGGAGTAGCCCTGGGCGTACGGCAGCGCCTGGATGATGTCGCGCATGATCACGTCGGGGGCTTCGAACCCGAACGGCGCAGGGTTGCCGATGTTCAGCTTGAGGATCCGGTGGCCCTCCGCCTCCAGGCGCGAGGCGTGCTCGTGTACGGGCCCGCGGATCTCGTAGAGGACGTCCTGCAGCTTGGACGACTGCGTGAACGTGCGCTGCCGCGGTGTCTGCCCCGCAGCATGGATGGGCACGTGGTGGGTGGTCACGTCATCCATGGTCTCACCGCTGTCCAGCGATTAACGAAAAACGCTGTTCATCGGCTCACCGCTTGCCTGGCGGACGAGCACCCTTGGCGATACCCAGCCCCTTCACCGGCGGCGGCGCGGGCTTGTCGGCATCGTCGGCACCGGAAGGCTCAGCGGCAGCGCTTGATTCGCCGTTGCTCTCCGGTTCCGGTTGTGCCGCAGCGGGTTTCGGTGCTGCGGGGGGCTGTTGAGCTGCGGGAGCCGCCTTCTTGGCGCCGGGCCGACGGGCCCCGGGCGCGATGCCCAGCCCTTTGACCTCGGGTTCGGGCTTGGCGTCCAGACCTCGATCCGAATCCGCGGTGTCGGCCTTGCCGCCGGGCTCGGCCTGGTCGGGGTCGGCGTTCGGCGGCTGCGTGACCGTGGCTTCGCCCTCGTTGGGTGAGACCGGCTCGGCCGCTTTCTTGGCGCCGGGCCGCTTGGCACCCGCCGCAATGCCGAGGCCCTTGACCTCCGGCTCCGGCTTGGCGGCAGCCTCTGGCTTGGCTTCCGGCGCCGCGGTGGACGACGCCTCGGCCGCAGGTGCGGACTTCTTGGCGCCGGGGCGCTTTGCTCCCGCCGCGAGTCCCAGCCCCTTCGCGGGAGCTGCTGTAGCAGAGGGCTTTTCGCCATCGGCAGCCGGTGCGCTCGCCGGGGCGGCCTTCTTCGCACCCGGACGCTTCGCCCCGCCCGCGATGCCGAGCCCGGTGACCGGTTTGGTTTCTGTTGCCGTCGCCGCTTCGGCCTTCGGGGCCGGCTCGGCCAGCGACTCGGTCTCGGCGGGGGCCTCTTCGACGGGTGCCGACGCCTCGACCTTGGCCGCGCGCTCCTCGGCTTCCCTGGCGGCCGTGCCCTTCTCGGGCAGCAGGACCGCTGTCTTGTCCAGCGACCCCAGCAACAGCTGGGCGACGTCGAGCACCTCGGCCTTCTCGACATTGCGTGAGGCGGCGACATCGTCGACACCGTCGGTGATCATCACACGGCAGAACGGGCAGCCGGTGGCGATCGTCGAGGCGGTGTCCATGGCCTCTTCAGTGCGCTCGACGTTGACGCGCTTGCCGATGTGCTCTTCCATCCACATCCGTGCGCCGCCCGCGCCGCAGCACAGGCCGCGGTCGGCGTGGCGCGGCATCTCGGTGAGTTTCGCGCCTGACGCCCCGATCAGCTCACGCGGCGCGGCGTACTCCTTGTTGTGCCGTCCGAGGTAGCACGGGTCGTGGTAGGTGATGTCCATCCCGCCGTCGGCCGGTGTGACCGGGATGAGCTTCTTGTCGCGCACCAGGCGGTTCAGCAGCTGGGTGTGGTGCAGAACCGTGAAATTGCCACCGACCTGCGGGTACTCCCGACCCAGCGTGTTGAAGCAGTGCGGGCAGGTGACGACGATCTTGCGGTCGACCCGCTCGACGCCCTCGAACAGCTCGTTGAGGGTCTCGACATTCTGCGCGGCCAGCTGCTGGAACAGGAACTCGTTGCCCGAGCGGCGAGCCGAGTCGCCGTTGCAGGTCTCGCCCTCGCCGAGCACGAGGTACTTCACGCCGGCGGCGGCGAGCAGCTCGGCGACGGCCTTCGTGGTTTTCTTCGCGCGGTCCTCGTAGGCGCCGGCACACCCCACCCAGAACAGGTACTCGTAGCCGTCGAACGATTCGACGTCCTTGCCGTACACCGGCACGTCGAAATCGACCTCGTCGATCCAGTTCGTGCGGTCCTTGGCGTTCTGGCCCCACGGATTGCCCTTGGTCTCCAGGTTCTTGAACAGCACGCCGAGCTCGCCGGGGAACTCCGACTCCATCATCACCTGGTAGCGGCGCATGTCGACGATGTGATCGATGTGCTCGATGTCCACCGGGCACTGCTCGACGCAGGCGCCGCACGTCGTACACGACCACAGCACGTCGGGGTCGATCACGCCGCCCTGTTCCTCGGTGCCGACCAGCGGGCGGGTGGCCTGCGCCGGGCCGGAGCCGAGAATCCGCTCGAAGCCGGACTCCGGCACGTGCTCGTGCGAATGCTCCTCGGACTTCTTCTCCCCGCGCAGTTCCTCGCCGAGACCGCCCTCGGGGGTGTTCTCCAGCGGAGACTCCTTGTCGCCCAGCACATACGGTGCCTTGGCGAACAGGTGGTCGCGCAGGTTCATGATCACGAGCTTCGGCGACAGCGGCTTGCCGGTGTTCCACGCCGGGCACTGCGACTGGCAGCGGCCACACTCGGTGCACGTGGTCATGTCGAGGTAGGCCTTCCACGTGAAGTCCTCGATCTTGCCGCGGCCGAGCACCGCGTCCTCCGGCGGATCCTCGAAGTCGATGCGCTTGGCGTCATATTCCACGGGCAGCAGCGGGCCCAGGGCATTGGGCAGCCGCTTGAACGTGACGTTGATCGGCGCCAGGCCGATGTGCAGATGCTTGGAGTGCAGCACGATCAGCAGGAAGATCAGCATGACCGCGATGTGGGCCAGCAGCGCGATGGTCTCGATCCACTCGTTGGCGGTGTGGCCCAGCGGGTGCAGGACAGAGCCCATCAACTGGGAGAAGAACGCGCCGTTGCCGTAGGGAAGTGCGCCGGTGTTCACCGCGGCGCCACGCACCAGGGCGTAGGTCCAGATGACGTTGAAGATCATGAACAGGATCAGCCAGGCGCCGCCGGTGTGCGATCCGTAGAACCGTGACTCGCGGCCATGTTCCTTGGGTTCGGTGCGCAGGCGGATGATCGCGAAGACGATGATGCCGGCCAGCACGGCGACGGCGAAGAAGTCCTGCAGGAAGCCCAGCACGTCCCAGCGGCCGATGAACGGGATGTGGAAGTCGTGGACGAAAAGGTAGCCGTACGCCTCCAGATAGACCGACGCGAGGATGAAGAAGCCCCACATCGTGAAGAAGTGCGCGATGCCCGGGATGGACCACTTCAGCAGCCGGGTTTGCCCGAACACCTCTTTGATCTGCGTGGTGATGCGGGTGGCGAGGTTGTCCTTGCGGTTGTTCTCCGGGCTGGTCGGGGCCCCGGCGCGGATGAGGCTCGTCAGCCAGAGCACGCGTTTTGCGGCGAAGACCAGCACGAGCGCCGTCAGCCCGAGCCCGACGACGAGCCTGATCAGCATCTGGGTATCCACCGCGCGCCTCCCGTGTCTAAGTTACTCAAGGGTAACTTACTGTGAGTTACTCGTCGGTAACTTCTGCTCAGGGCCTGCTCAGCCCCGGCTC
This sequence comes from Mycobacterium sp. E740, assembly GCF_001672895.1. Taxonomy (GTDB): domain Bacteria; phylum Actinomycetota; class Actinomycetes; order Mycobacteriales; family Mycobacteriaceae; genus Mycobacterium. The sequence goes on along the minus strand of NZ_LZKP01000176.1, from coordinate 3,004 downwards.
ATAGTTGCACCCCGCGGGGAAACGCCGCTACGAAGGATGCCCTAACTAGGACTGAGGCGCGAGCATCGCGCGCAGCATCGACAGCATCTCGGAGCGCGATTCGGCGCCGAGCCGCCGACGGATCCGCGCGACGTGGTGCTCGACGGTCTTGGCGGAGATGAACAACTGCGCGCCGATGTCTCGGTACGGCATGCCCAGCAACAACAGCTCGGCGACCTCACGTTCCCGGTCCGACAGGCGGGACGGCGCGGTGCGCGCGACGCCGGCTGTCGAGGGTTCGGGCACCGACGCGTTGCCCGGTGCATCCTCCGGCCCGACGGTCTGTTTCAGGTCGCGCGCCAACTGCAGCATCGCACCGGACACCCGGCCGTCGGAGGTCTGCAGCGCGGCCTGACCGGCCAGGCGGGTGGCGTCTGAGGTCAGGCCGGACTGGGCGAGCAGCCGAGCCGCCGTGGTGACGTCATCGGTATCGACGTGGTTCGCCAGCACACGCAGCCAGGTGCGCCCCGCGGTCGCCAGTATCTTGGCGAAGGCACTGTGAGCCGCCGCGGCGGTCAGCGCCTGGCCGTGCGGTGCGACGGCGTCCGGTGCGTTGGCGAGGATCCCCGCGTGCACACCGGCCCAGTGCAGCGGCGCGGACCACAACACCGGATCGCCGAGCGAGCCGATCAGCGCGAAGGCCTCGTCGATGGCGTGCTGTAGCCGATCGACCTGTCGCATCCGCGCGGCGGCCACCCACAGCTCGCCGAGCGGCAGCAGCGAGAAGAGCTCCATCGAGTACTCGGCGAGCACCTCCACCGCCGCGTACCAGTGTTTCTGCATGGCGCCCGTGTCGCCGCTGCGCCGGGCGATCGCGGTCTGCAGCGCAGCCGCCCACAGCGCGTCGCGGCGATGTAGCGGAGCCGTGCCCGCGTCGGCTTCGGCGCTTGCGACGTCGGAGGTGGCGGCGGCCAGTTGGCCGTCCTGCATGCGCACCCACCCCAACAGCAGCCGGTGCCTGCGGGCGACGAAGGGTGCGCCGCCGGCGCCGTCCGCCCCGCCCGCTCGTACGGCGCGGGCGATCACGCTGCGGGCGCGCACCGGATCACCGCCGTGCAGCGCAACCAGAGTCAGCAGCGCCGCGGGGGTGTCGGGGGCGACCGCCGCGGGCTGGTCGGTGATGATCGCCTGCCCCAACCGGGCGACGACGGCGGGATAGGGCGCCTCGAGCGACATCAGCAGCCCGTCAGCGAGGCTGCGTGCGGCGCGTGACGTCGACGTCGGCGGCCCACTGCCTTCGGCGGACAATGCCGCGCGCGCACCGGGTAAGTTCCCGGCGGCGAGCGACACCACCGCGCCCGCGGCGCTGACGAACGCGTCCGGATAGGGGCCCAGCCAGCCGAACAGCTCGGCGGCCTGCGCCGCGCTGCCGTCGTGGACGGCGATGCTGGCGGCGATGCGCACGGCGGCGGCCCGGTCCGCGGGGTTCTCGGCGCCCAGCAGTTCGTCGGTGAGCTTGCCGGCGGTCGCGCAGTCGCCTGTCAGCGCGAGAGCATCGGCCAGTCGCGGGCTCAGCGTGGACGCACCGGCATCGACCGCCGCACGGTAAAGCTTTGCCGCTCTTGCCGATTGACCGGCGCTGCGGGAGGCCAGCTCGGCCAGCGCATCGGCCAGCCGGTCGTCGCGCAGCCCGTGCTCGGCCAGCTGCAGCGCCAAATCGACTGTCAGCGTCGATGATCCGAGCTGAGTCTGCAGCAGCGAGATCTCGATGTCGTGATGGCGGGCGGCACCGACGATTTGTGCGACGCACTGATGCAGTGTGCGCAGGAACGCGCGACTGTGAGACGGCTCGACGAGCCCCGTCGCGCGGGCCCGGTCCACCACGGCGTGAGCGGACTCGGTGCTCATCCGTAGCGCCGCAGCGACGTCGTCCGGGCCGAGGTCTCTGCTCAACGAGGTCACCAACAAGGTGTCGAGCGTGGCTTCGTCGAGCTGACGCAGTCGCCCCGTCAGCGCGTACCTCGTCGCGTTGAGGATCGCGGTGGCCGGCGGCTCACCGTCTGCGGTGGTTGCGGCGTCCAGCGCCGGTTGCACCAGGAACGGAAGACCGGCCGTTGCGGCGAGGAGCGACCGGACGATGCCGGAAACCGTTGGTCCACCGGTTCTTTCGGAGACAATCTGCGCAACCTCCGGGGCGGGCAGCGGTCCCAGCGTGATGATCGGGTTCTCGCGTTCGATCGCCGTGGTCAGCGTGCGCAGCGCGGGCCGGTGAACGAGCGGTTGGGTTCCGATGACCACGGTCGAGGCCGGGTCGGTGACACGTGCGGCGAGGTGGTGGAGTTCCTGATCGTCGAGCAGGTGCGCGTCGTCGATGACGATCGCGGCGCCGTCGTCGTCACCGGCATGCGGAGGCCGGGTCAGCACGGTCAAGCCCGCCGACCGAAGCGTCGTGCGGACCGTCGACAACACCGAAGTCTTGCCGGTGCCGATGCCGCCGGACACGAGCAGCTTGACCGGTTCGGTCGGCGCGGCGTTCAGGTCGGCGAGCGCTGCGTGCGCGGACGACGGGATGCCGGTGCGCGGCTCCGACGCGGCCATTGCCTACGGCTCGGCCGGAGTCGGTTCGTCGGGGATCGGCTCGACCGTCGTGGTGACCGGCGCTTCGGTCGTCGTCGGCGGCGCCTGGGTGGTCGTCGGTTGTGTCGTGGTGACGCGCGTCGTGGTCGTGGTCGTGGGCGCGGTGGTGGTGGTCGTAGTGGTTGCGGCCGTCGTCGTGGTCGTTGTCGTAGCCGTGGTGGTGTCCGACGCGCTCGTGGTCGTGGGGGGAGGTGGCGGCGGCACCACGGTCGTGGTGGGCCGGCCGTCGGACCCGGTGACCGTAATGGTCTGCGGCGCAGCCGAAGTCGTTCGTCCGGGGGACGGTCCCGTTTCGACCGTCGTCGCGGTCTCGGTCACCGGGCCGGTGTCGCCGCTGGTGCTCGTCAGCGTGACGGCGAGGCCGCCGGCGGCCAACAGGGCGGCCGCG
>NZ_LZKP01000175.1 GCF_001672895.1 Mycobacterium sp. E740 | reverse complement strand
CGTCGGAGACGCCGACGGCGTCGAACGGCTTCTCCAGCAGATGTGCCACCGCGGGCTCACCGACGCGGCCGAGCAGGATCGAGCAGATCGTGATGCCCAACTGCGCACCGGCCAGCATCAGCGACAGGCGCTCGCCCGCGCGGATCACCGCGACCGCGCTTTTCTTGCCCTGCTCGGCCAATGCCTCGAGCCGGTCACGGCGCGCGGAGATCAGCGCGAACTCCGACGCGACGAAGAACGCGTTGACGGCAAGCAGCAGCACCGTCAGCAGCACGCCGAGGAAGTCACCCATCGTGGTGCCCGTCCCCGCGGCGGCCCAGCTCGGTCAGCTCGAGCAGATCGATGCGCCGCCCGTCCATCCGCAGTACGGTCGCCAGCCAGCGGTTGGGGTCGTCGAGCGGCCCGTCGGGATCGAACGCGTCGAGCTCGACCGACTCGCCCTCCTCGGGGATGTGCCCGAGCTTCTCGAGCATCAGGCCGCCGATCGTCTCGTAATCGCCCTCGGGGGCGCGAAACGATGTGGCGCCGGCGACCTCGTCGATGCGCAGCAGCCCGGAGATCTGCCAACCGCCGCCCGCGGGCACCACATCCGGTGCCTCGTCGTCGTGCTCGTCGCGGACGTCGCCGACGATCTCCTCGATGAGGTCCTCCACGGTCACCATCCCCGCGGTGCCGCCGTATTCGTCGACCACCAGCGCGGTCTGCAGCCCGTTGGCGCGGATCTGCGTCATCAGCGTGTCCCCGTCCAGCGTGGAGGGCACCCTCGCGACCGGCAACGCCAGACCGGCCAACCGGGTGGCGTCGCGCTTGCCGGCGGGCACCTCGAACACCTGTTTGACGTGTGCGATCCCGATCGTCTCGTCGAGATCACCCCGGATGATCGGGAAGCGTGAATAACCGGTCCTGATCGCGGCGCTCACCAGGTCGGCGACGGTGTCGTCGGCCTCCAGCGCCTCGATCTTCTGCCGCGGCGTCATGAGCTCTTCGGCGGAGCGGTCGCCGAACCGCAGCGACCGGTCCACCAGCACCGCGGTGGTCTGGTCCAGCGCGCCGCTGCGAGCCGAGCTGCGCACCAGCGACACCAGTTCCTGCGGAGAGCGGGCCGAGCGCAGCTCTTCGGCCGGCTCGATGCCCAGCCGGCGCAGGATCGTGTTGGCGGTCCCGTTGGTCAGCCGGATCAGCGGCGTGAACAGTGCCGAGAACAGCAGCTGGGGCGCGGCCGACCAGCGCGCGGTCGTCACCGGCCGCGCGACGGCGAGATTCTTCGGCACCAGCTCGCCGAAGACCATCGACAACGAGGTGGCGATCATGATGGCCAGCACCAGGGCCAGCCCGCCGGTGAATCGTGGCGGCACCCCGATGGCGTCCAGGCCGGGATGGATCAGCCGGGCCACCACCGGTTCGGCGAGGAAGCCGGTCGCCAGCGTGGTGATCGAGATGCCCACCTGGGCGCCGGACAATTGGAATGACAACGTGCGGTGCGCTCGACGGACCATCTGGTCGCGGCGGTCGCCCTTGCGCGCGTTGGCTTCCACGGTGCTGCGCTCGAGCGCGGTCAACGAGAATTCCGCGGCGACGAACACCGCGGTGCCTGCGGTCAGCAACGCGAACGCCAGCAGCGACAGCAGCGTTGTCGCGACCGTCATCGGACTCTCCGTGCGCGGGTGCCGGGCCTGCTGCCCGGCCCTCTAGAGGAGGGCTCGGCGTCGGGAGGCTCGCGGTCGGGCCGCTCGGCCCGGAAGGCCCCCTCTGAAACCCGGGCCTCGACGGGTGCCTGCGGCACGGGATCCCTTTCGCGTAGAGGAGTGACGAAAACCCATGGTAACGGGTGACAGGCCGGGGGCGGGCTCACCAACCGGTGGGCAGCGGATGTCCTTCGGCGAAGCCGGCCGCCGACTGCACCCCGAGCACCACCTTGTCGTGCAGCTCGGACAGGTTCGCTGCACCGACGTACGTGCAGGTACTGCGCACGCCGGAGGTGATGTGGTCGAGCAGGTCCTCGACCCCGCCGCGGGACGGATCGAGACCCATCCGCGATGTCGAGATGCCCTCCTCGAACAGGGCCTTACGCGCCCGGTCGAACGCTCCGTCGCCTGCGGTGCGGGCCGCCACGGCGCGTTTGGACGCCATGCCGTAGCTCTCCTTGTACGGCTGGTCCTCGCGGTCACGCATAAGGTCGCCGGGAGACTCGTAGGTGCCCGCGAACCACGAGCCGATCATCACGTTGGCCGCGCCGGCCGCCAGCGCAAGCGCCACGTCGCGCGGGTGCCGGATACCGCCGTCCGCCCACACGTGAGCGCCCAATTCCCTTGCCGCTGCCGAACATTCGACGACCGCGGAGAACTGGGGCCGACCCACGCCGGTCATCATGCGGGTGGTGCACATCGCGCCAGGCCCGACGCCGACCTTGACGATCGAAGCTCCCGCGTTGATCAGGTCCCTGGTGCCCTCGGCGGAGACGACGTTGCCCGCGGCCAGCGGCAGCCCGAGGTCCAGCGAGGCGACCGCTTCGATCGCGTCGAGCATTTTCTGCTGGTGGCCGTGCGCGGTGTCGATCACGATCAGGTCGACCCCGACTTCGGTGAGGCTGCGCGCCTTGGCGCCGACGTCGCCGTTGATGCCGACCGCGCCCGCGATGCGCAACCGCCCCCTGGCGTCGACCGCCGGTGTGTACATCCCCGCTCGCACCGCGCCGGTGCGGGTGAGCACGCCGGCGAGCGTTCCGTCGGTCTCGGTGAGCACGGCGAGGTCGATGAGCGCGTGTTCGAGCAGGTCGAAGACCTTGCGCGGCTCGGTCCCGACCGGAGCCGTGACGAAGTCGGAGACCGCCACGTCGCGCACCCGGGTGAAGCGGTCCACGCCCACACAGTTGGCCTCGGTGACCAGCCCGATCGGCCTGCCCTCGAACACGACGACCGCCGCGCCGTGCGCGCGCTTGTGGATCAGCGCCGTCGCGTCCGACACCGAGTCGTCGGGGGAGAGCACGACCGGGGTGTCGACGACGAGATCGCGGGTCTTGACGAACTCGACGGTCTCCTTCACCGCGGAGACCGGCAGGTCCTGCGGCAACACCACGAGGCCGCCGCGACGGGCGACCGTCTCGGCCATCCGGCGGCCGGCGACCGCGGTCATGTTCGCCACGACGACGGGGATGGTGGTTCCCGAGCCGTCGGAGGTCGACAGGTCGACGTCCATCCGAGACAGGACGTCGGAGCGTCCCGGAACGATGAAGACGTCGTTGTACGTCAGGTCATACGGGGGTCGGTGGCCGTCGAGAAAGCGCATCTCTGCCGAGTGTAGTGCGCCGAATCCGCCCGCCGGGCAGACGGAATCTACGCCTCGACCTCGCTGCGGTCGCCGCTCCACAGGGTGTGGAACCGCTTGGCGGGGTCGGCGTCGATGCGGCCGTAGGTGTGCGCGCCGAAGTAGTCACGCAGCCCCTGGGTCAGCGCGGCGGGCAGCCGCTCCTGACGCAGCGCGTCGTAGTACGACAGCGCCGAAGCGAAACCGGGGATGGGGATGCCGAGTTCGGTGGCGGTGACGACGACGCGTCGCCAGCTGTCGATCGCCGCCTCGATCGCACTGCGGAAGTAGGGCGCCACGATCAACGTCGGCAGGTCAGGGTTCTCGTCGAACGCGTCCTTGATCCGGTTGAGGAACTTGGCCCTGATGATGCAGCCGCCACGCCAGATGGTGGCCAGGTCGCCGGGTGTGACGCCCCAGTCGTACTCGGCGCTGCCCGCCTGGATCTGGTTGAAGCCCTGCGCGTAGGCGATGATCTTCGACGCGTAGAGGGCCTGGCGGACATCTTCCGTGAATTTTGTTGCGTCAGTGGGCTTTTCGCCGAGATCGCCGGAGGCCAGCCCGGTCGTCGCCTTGCGCTGGGTCACCGACCCGGACAACGCGCGCGCGAACACCGCCTCGGCGATACCGGTGACCGGCACGCCGAGGTCGAGCGCCGACTTCACCGTCCAGCGGCCGGTGCCCTTCTGCTCGGCCTCGTCGAGGATGACGTCGACCAGCGGCTTGCCGGTCTTGGCGTCGGTCTGACGCAACACCTTCGCGGTGATCTCCACCAGGAAGCTGTCCAGGTCGCCTTTGTTCCACTCGTCGAACACGTCGGCGATCTCCCCGGCCGACTTGCCCAGCCCGTCGCGCAGCAGCTGGTAGGCCTCGCCGATGAGCTGCATGTCGGAGTACTCGATGCCGTTGTGCACCATCTTCACGAAGTGGCCGGCGCCGTCGGGCCCGATGTGGGTGCAGCACGGCACGCCGTCGACGTGCGCGGAGATCTCCTCGAGCAGCGGGCCGAGCGACTTGTAGGACTCCGCGGGGCCGCCCGGCATGATCGACGGCCCGTTCAGCGCCCCCTCTTCGCCACCGGAGATGCCGGCGCCGACGAAGTGCAGACCGCGTTCACGCATCGCCTTCTCGCGGCGGATCGTGTCGGTGTACAGCGCGTTGCCGCCGTCGATGATGATGTCGCCCTCTTCCATCGCATCGGCGAGCTCGTTGATCACCGCGTCGGTGGGGTCTCCGGCCTTGACCATGATCAGCACCCGGCGCGGCTTCTCCAGCGCGTCGAGGAACTCGGCGATCGTCTCGCTGCGCACGAACTCGCCGTCCGAGCCGTGGTCTCGCAGCAGCGCGTCGGTTTTGGCGATCGAGCGGTTGTGCAGCGCGACGGTGTAGCCGTGCCGGGCGAAGTTTCGCGCGATGTTGGAGCCCATGACGGCAAGGCCGGTGACCCCGATCTGAGCGGTACCGGTGGTCGCAGCGGAAGCATCAGAGCTCATTCGGGCAGCCTTTCGTTGTTCTGTTGTGGGGGAACGTTTGTAGAGCCTGGCTCATCCGTGAGCGGTGAAGAGCCGTTGCAGTTCGGTCAGCCAGGGCAGGGCCACCGCGATGGTCGGCAGGACCAGTACAGCCGCGGCCGCCGCGTATGCGCCGGCGGCCAGCGCCAGGCTGTTGGGCCGACCGCCGAGGCGACGCACCCGCAGAATCGTGGTCGGCCCGCCCGCCGCCAGGGCGCCCGACGGCGCGCGACCGGCGGCGCAGGCGACCAGCGCGCGGGCCAGGGGCGTGGGACCGGCGGCGCGCACCGCGGCGTCGTCGGCGAGCATCTCGACCAACAGACGCACCGCGTCCAGTGCGCTTGCGCTGCGGACGAAGCGGGGGAACGCCGCGTGCACCGCGGTGAACATCTCGAGGACCAGATCGTGGCGGGCCCGCAGGTGCGCGCGTTCGTGCGAGAGAATCGCGGCCAGTTCGTTGTCCGCCAGCGTCGACAGGGCGCCTTCGCTCAGGACGACGCGGCTGCGCACTCCGGGCAGGCAGTAGGCCAGCGGTTGCGCCACGTCGAGGATTCGCAACCCGTCCCCGGTTGCCACGTGGGCCCACTTCTGTGACTTACCGACGAGGTCGACGACCATGCGATGGTGCGCGCGACGGCGCCGGGTGGCGATCGCCACCTGCAGGACCGAGGTGATCAAGCGAGCGCCGATCACCGCCGTCAGAGCGAAAACCACGACGTAGGCGGTCCACAGCGGCCAGCCCAGAACGGCGATCTCGTTGGTCACGGTGGTGGTGGGCAGGCCGTCATCGCCAGGGGTCAGCAGCCGGCTGGCGATCGCGATGCCGGCCGAGAACGCCGACAGGACGGCCGCCATGGCGATCGCCTGCCACAACACGATGGCCGCTCGAGGCGCGCGGAAGGGCCATGAGGCGCGCGCCAGCATCGCGGGCACCGGTCCGCACAGGACCAGTGCCAGAACGGTGAAGGCCAGCGCGGACACGCCGTAAGTCTCCCTCAGCCGGTGCCCGGATTACCAGCGGACGACGTAACGCGATGTTTGTCTTCGAGTTCGGCCAACGCGCGACGCAGCGCCGCCGCTTCGTCGGCGCCGACACGCTCGACGAAATGCACCAGAGCCGCTTCCCGGCTGCCCGAGTCGGCAGCCTGGTCGAGCGCGTCGACCATCAGGCCCGCAACCAGTTCGTCGCGGCCGTGGGTGGGCGCGTAACGGTGGGCGCGGTCATCGCGGTGCTGCACGACGAGGTTCTTCTTCGCCAGCCGTTGCAGCACGGTCATGATCGTGGTGTAAGCCAAGTCGCGATGTGCGGAAAGCGCCTCGTGAACTTGGCGCACGGTTTGGGGCTCGCGCGTGGACCACAGGTGATCCATCACTGCGCGTTCCAGTTCCCCTAGACGCGTCAACTTCGCCATGTCGGTTCATCTCCTAGAGGCTGTAGATCCAGGGTACTACGGGTTACTACCGTGTGTCGTATTCGTTCGCCGGATAGCTGGCCGACCCCCGTGTGAGAGCAGTCACAGGGTCTGGCCCTCGTTGGCACCCTGACTATAGTAAGGCTTACCTAACTCCAAATAGGGAGGCCTCATGACGGTTCTGGTCGACGATCCGCTCATCGCGAGCATGGCAATCCGCAGGACGCTGCCGCTGCACGAGTCGAGTCGACGACTTCGCGACCTCTACCCCGAATGTCCGCGGGTGTACGGAGTGGCGGTGATGGGCGATCTGTCCCGGCGGCGATGGTGGCCGCTGGCCGAGGCGCTGACCACCGACCGACTGAAGGCCATGTTCGACCTGGCCGCCGAGGAGACCGACAGTCGGGGTGCGGTGGCCCATCAGTTGGCGGCCACGCTCGCGCACGTCGTCATCGGACGGGTGGTGCCGCTGCTCGTGCTCGAGGGCCGGGCCTGGGACACCGGCCTGGAGAACCTGTGGGTGCACGTCGACTCGGAGGGTGCCATCGACTGGGTCGGCGTCGTCGACGCCACCCTGCGGGCCCTCCCGGACGATCCACATTTCGCCCACGGACCGGACCGCTCCGGCCCCTCGGCGCGCGACGGCATCGTGGCGCTGCCCAGCGAAGCGGCGCTGACGACGTGGATCGCGCACCGCAGTCACCGCGCGCTGGCTCCGCTGTTCGCCAAGCTGAGCGAGATCAGCGGGGGCGCCATGTCGGTCGCTGCGATGTGGCACGTCGTCGGCGGATCCGTCGTCGGCGCGGCGACGCAGGTTCCGCTGCTCGCCGGGACGAGCGAGTGGACGAGCATGCGGCGCGGCCAAGCGGTGCTGGACGCGTTCATGGGCTTCGGCCTACCGGTGCGAGGCGCTTCCAGAGTAGGGGGGAAGGTCTTGCTTAATTAGGGCAGCCTTGCCTATGCTGATCCGCAGAGTTCCAACCGAGAACCACCGGACCGCGCCGGAGTCCTGAGGGCTGCAGAGACCCCCGGTCCACACGGAGGACGGGCCCCGCACCATTGGTGTGGGGCCCGTCCGCATGCACGGCACTTCTTCGAGAGACACCTCGAAAACCGTTGTAAGTCAGCCTGTTTCGACGGCGCCTCCGCTTTCGGCCCAGTCGCTGAACGCGCCCAGGTTGTAGACGTCGGCGTAGCCGAGTTCCTTGAGGGCCCGACCCGACAATGCCGAGCGTCCGCCGGACGCGCAGTACACGATCACCGGCTTGTCCTTGGCGAAATGCTCGTCGTGGTACGGCGACTCCGGGTCCGCACGGAACTCGAGCATGCCGCGCGGCACATGGACGGCACCTGCCACCTTGCCGCTGCTCTCGAGTTCAGGGGCGTCGCGCACGTCGACGACCAACGCTCCCTTGGCGATCAGCTCCTGGGCTTCGGCGTGGGAGATCTTCGGCACCACGGCATTGGCTTCTGCAACGAGGTCTTTCGCGGTCTTGGCCATGGCCGAGCCTAACTCCCGCCCCGGCGCGCCCAGGGAGCCGATGGGCGTGTAGACACATTCGCGTGACCCCCGATGCGACCGCAGACCTGTTTTCCGAACTGGGCAAGGGCTTCGACAGCGAGCTCGGCCTCACCTATCTGGAAATCAGCCCCGACGGCGGCCGCGCACAGCTGAAGATCGACGACAAGCTGCTGCAGCCGTACGGCATCGTGCACGGCGGCGTGTACTGCTCGATCGTGGAAAGCCTGGCCAGTGTCTCGGCCGCCGTCTGGCTGGCGGAGAACGGCGGAGGACACGTCGTCGGCGTCAACAACAACACCGACTTCCTGCGGGCCATCTCGTCGGGCACGGTCACCGCGGTCTCCACGCCCGTGCACCGGGGCCGCCGTCAGCAGCTGTGGCAGATCACGATCACCGACGACAACGACAAGCTCGTCGCGCGCGGCCAGGTGCGGCTGCAGAACATGCCCGCCGAATAGCGCTGCTACTAGCCGGCCACCTTCTCGGTGTCTCGGACGCCCGCGGCGATCTCCTCGAGCTCCTCGATCCGGGTGCGAGCGTAGGCCTGCTGCTCGGTGATGGTCAGGTTGCCGCGCTGCGTCGACAGGAACGTCACCGTCCACGACAGCAGCGTGGTGATCTTGCGGCGGAAACCGACCAGGTACACCAGGTGCAGCACCAGCCAGGCCAGCCACGCGATGAAGCCGCCGAACTCGAGCGGGCCGATCTTGGCGACCGCGGAGAACCGCGACACCGTCGCCATCGAACCCTTGTCGAAGTACTGGAACGGCTCGCGCTGCGCGGGGTCGGCGCCCTTGAGCTCGGCCTTGACCGCGTTGGCGGCGTACCTGCCGCCCTGGATCGCTCCCTGCGCCTGGCCGGGCACGCCCTCGACGTGGGCCATGTCGCCCACCACGAACACGTTCGGGTGACCGGGGATCGTCAGGTCGGGCTGCACCAGGACGCGTCCCGCCCGGTCCACTTCGGCATCGGACTGCTCGGCGAGGTCGCGGCCCAACGGGCTGGCCTGCACACCGGCCGACCACACCTTCGTCGCCGACTCGATGCGCCGGATCGTGCCGTCGGAGTCCTTGACCGTGATGCCGTTGCGGTCCACATCGGTGACCATCGCGCTGAGCTGGATGTCGACGCCCATCTTCTCCAGCCGCGCCTGCGCCTTGCAGCCGAGCTTCTCACCCATCGGGGGCAGCACCGCGGGGGCCGCGTCGAGCAGGATCACCCGCGCCGTCGTCGAATCAATATGGCGGAACGCACCTTTGAGTGTGTGGTCCGCCAATTCGGCTATCTGCCCGGCCATTTCGACGCCGGTCGGGCCGGCGCCGACGACGGTGAACGTGAGCAGCTTCTCGCGGCGGGCCGGGTCGCTCGAGCGCTCGGCCTGTTCGAACGCGCTGAGGATGCGCGCACGCAACTCCAGCGCGTCGTCGATGGACTTCATGCCGGGCGCCCACTCGGCGAAATGGTCGTTGCCGAAATAGGACTGGCCCGCGCCGGCAGCGACGATCAACGTGTCGTACGGAGTGACGTAGGTGTGGCCGAGCAGCTCGGACTTGACCGTCCGGCTGGCGAGGTCGATGTGGTTGACGTCGCCGAGCAGCACCTGACAGTTCTTCTGCTTGCGCAGGATCATCCGCGTCGGCGGGGCGATCTCGCCGGACGGGATGATGCCCGTCGCCACCTGATACAGCAGCGGCTGGAAAAGGTGGTGGGTGGTCTTGGCGATCAGCTTGACGTCGACATCGGCGCGCTTCAGCTTCTTGGCAGCGGTCAGCCCGCCGAACCCTGATCCGATGATGACGACCTTGTGCCGATCTGATGCAGTGGCTCCGGGATGGCTCATGTTGGGCTCCTCGACGGTGTCACGTGCAGTTCTACCCGTAACGGTAGTCGCCCGAACCTCGGTTCGACGATTCCCTTTGCTGTGGCATATCCCACGCCGGGGGCCGGATCACCCGGCCAGGATCGGCCTGAGCAGCTCGCCGACAGCTGTCACGCCGCCGGGGTGGTATCCGTTCAGGCTCGTCACGGGACTCAAGATCACACCGTCGACGCCGGCGTCGAAGACCTTGGCCTGCAACTGCTCGACGACCTGCTCGGCGCTGCCGTAGACCGCGCGCTGCTTGAAGTCGTCGGGGATGACGTCACCGGAAACGTTCTCGTCGATGATTGCGACGACGAGCATGCTGGTCTCCAGCGTCGCGGGGTCGCGGCCGATCTCCTCGCAACGCTCCCGCACGGCTTGCAGCTTGCGGGGCAGCTCGTCGAAGCCCGCGATGATGTTGAGGTGGTCGAAGTGCCGCACGGCCAATGGGATCGTTTTCTTCTCGCCGCTGCCGCCGATCAGCAGCGGGATGTGGTCGCGCAACCGCGGCTCGGCCATCGCCTCTTTGGTCCGGTAGAACTTGCCGTCGACGGTCGGCCGCTCGCCCGCGAGCATCGGCAGGATGATCTGCAGCGCTTCGTCGAGCTTGTTGAAGCGGTCGGTGAAGGTGCCGAACTCGAAACCGAGGCTGTCGTGCTCCAGTTCGTACCAGCCGGTGCCGATGCCGAGCACGGCGCGGCCCTGGCTGACCACGTCGAGCGTGGTGATCGTCTTCGCCAGCAGGGTGGGGTTGCGGTACGTGTTGCCGGTGACCAGCGTGCCCAGCTGGACGCGCTCGGTGGCGGTGGCCAAACCGCCCAGCGCCGTGTACGCCTCGAGCATCGGCTGGTCCGGGGTGCCGAGCCCGGGCAGTTGGTAGAAGTGGTCCATCACGAAGACCGAGTCGAAGCCGGCAGCCTCGGCTTCCTGCGCCTGCGCGATGACGGTCGGGTATATCTCCGCGACGCTTGTGCCGTATGAGAAGTTGGGAATCTGAAGCCCGAGTTTGATGGTCATGTTTTCACGTAACCACACCCCCCCGTGACGATCGGCCGCGTCAGCTTCGGGCGAACGGGGGAATACTCAGCCGAAGTTCGCTAGCGCGCCCTGGCTCACATGCAGTGTCTGACCGGTGATGTGGCGCGCCGCAGGCGTGGTCAGGAAGAGCGCCAGGCGGCTGATCTCTGCTGCGACCGACGGCGTGGTGCGCGACAGGCCTTCATAACCGGGCTCGGCGCTGCGCCCGGACGCCACGGCGTTGACCGTGATGCCCCGGGTACCGAAGTACGTGGCCTGGCCGGCGGTCCAGTCGGACACCGCTGCCTTTATCGCCGCCGCCGCGCTGCCCTCGGCCGGGTTCTCGGGAATCACGCTGACGATCGAACCGCCCGAACGCAGAAGGTCACCGAGAATCTGCACCGTCAGCACCGCCGAGACCATCGTCGAGTCCAGCGCCTCCCGCCACGCTGTGGCCACATCGGCGAGCGAATAGGTGCGCGGGTCGCCGCCATCCCAGCGCGGTGCCGGCACGTTGACGATCGTGTCGAGGTGGTGGGGGAACTGCGGCCGCGCTGCTTCCAGGCTGGCCGGGTCCGTGCTGTCGAACACGACGGCGTCGACATCGAGTTCTTTCGCGGCGATCTCGAGCTCGTCGCGGCGCGCACCGGCGATCACCACCCGGTGACCGGCGTCGCGGAATCCTTCGGCGATCGTTCGACCCAGATCGGTGTCACCAGCGGTGACCAGCACCTCCATCGCGAGACCCTCCCTGATCGTTTCGGTCGCTGACCCAGCGGTCCACCGCAATGTTACTGGACAGTAGCTAGCGGACGAAACCGACGCGCGGCGCCACGTGCCCTAGGGTTTGGCGGGTGAGGTGGAGGGCGGCATCGGCTTGACTGCATCGGCCGGCCTTCCGCGCTGGCTCTACGTGCCCGCCGCGGTCGGCGCGCTGTTCGTCGCGGTCCCTCTTGTCGCGATTGCCCTACGGGTCGACTGGCCGGATTTCCTTCATCTGATCAGCAGCGACTCCTCGGTCAGCGCGCTGCTGCTGAGCCTGCGCACGGCGGCGGCCAGCACGGCGCTGTGCCTGGTCGTCGGCGTGCCGATGGCGCTGGTGCTGGCCCGCAGCGACAGCCGGCTGGTGCGCGCGGTGCGGCCGCTCATCCTGCTGCCCCTCGTCCTGCCTCCCGTTGTCGGCGGGATCGCCCTTCTGTACGCGTTCGGCCGCCTCGGCCTGATCGGGCAGTACCTCGACGCGGCGGGTATCCAGATCGCGTTCACGACGACGGCCGTCGTGCTCGCGCAGACGTTCGTGTCGTTGCCGTTCCTGGTCGTCGCGTTGGAAGGTGCGGCGCGGACAGCGGGTTCGGACTACGAGTTGGTGGCCGCGACGCTGGGCGCTCGGCCGTCACGCGTGTGGTGGCGGGTCACCCTGCCCTTGCTGACGCCCGGCCTGGTGTCGGGCGCGGTGCTGGCATTCGCGCGCTCACTCGGCGAGTTCGGGGCGACGCTGACCTTTGCGGGCTCACGCCAGGGCGTTACCAGGACGCTGCCGCTGGAGATCTATCTGCAGCGCGAAAGCGACGCCGACGCCGCGGTGGCCCTGTCGTTGCTGCTGGTCGCCGCGGCCGCCGCTGTCGTGCTCGGTCTCGGCAGTCGACGGTTGCGCGGCGCGGATGCGTGGTAGGCGAATGTGACCGGAGTCAGCCTGCGCGCCGTCGTCGAGCATCGCGACGTGGACGTCGAGTTCGACGTCTCGGCCGGCGAGGTACTGGCTGTGCTGGGACCCAACGGCGCGGGCAAGTCGACGGTGTTGCATGTGCTCGCGGGCCTGGTGCGCCCGGACGACGGCTTCGTGCGTGTCGGCGAGCGGGTGCTCACCGACACCGCGTCGGGTGTGCACGTCCCGACCCACGACCGCCGCGTCGGCCTGTTGTTACAGGATCCGCTGTTGTTCCCGCATCTCGACGTGACCGCCAATGTGTCGTTCGCACCTCGCAGCACGCGACCGGAGCACTGGCTCGAGCAGACCGATGCGATGCATCTGGCCGATCGCAGGCCTCGACAGCTGTCGGGGGGCGAGGCCCAACGGGTGGCGCTGGCCCGCGCGCTGGCCGCCGAACCGGACGTGTTGCTGCTCGACGAGCCCCTGGCCGGCCTCGACGTCGCTGCGGCCGCTGCGATGCGCAAGGTGCTGGGCCGGGTGCTCGCACGCGATGGCCGATCGGCTGTGCTGGTGACGCATGATGTGTTGGACGTGGCCACCCTCGCCGATCGGGCGGTGGTGCTCGAATCCGGGCGCGTCGTCGAAAGTGGTTCTGCTGCAACAGTATTAGCGACACCGCGCAGCGCGTTCGGCGCGCAGCTGGCCGGGGTGAACCTGGTCCGCGGGACGGCGGCCGGCGACGGGGTGCTGAGCACCCGGTGGGGGAGCACCTGGTACGGGATTCCCGGCGCGGATGTGGCGGTGGACAGCTCGGCGGTGGCGCTCTTTCACCCCACCGCGGTCGCCGTCTATCGCGACCCGCCGCACGGCAGCCCCCGCAACACCATCAAGGTGACGGTCGCCGAACTCGACGCCCGCGGACCGGCGATCCGGGTACGCGCCGAGGAGCAACCCGACGGTGGTCCGGGCCTCGCCGCCGACATCACCGCGGACGCCGCGGCCGCGCTGCGGCTTGCGCCTGGCGAGCAGGTGTACTTCGCGGTGAAGGCCCAAGAGGTTGCGATCCATCCGGATCCGTAACGCACGTCGAGTCCGTCGCGAAAAATGGGACAGATGACCGGCGGCCGCACGACGAGAGCCGTCCGGCGACCCCCGCGACACCCGCGGGGGTCTTGTCATGGCAGCAACCCAGGAAATCGGCCAGTAACTGGGCATTTGCTCTGCACAGCAATTTCTCATTTGAACACTTTTTGAGCAACTCGCACTTGCGTCACGGCGGTAACACGGTAGTTTCTTTTCCATGGATCAGCCGGACGCGATTTCCCGCCCCCACAGGGGCCTCTCCAAGCTGGCAGCCGCCGCCCTGACGGGCGCCACCGCCGTGGCGCTTGCGTTGCCGACCGTGGCGCAGGCACAGCCCGAGCCGACGCCTCCGCCGACGCCCGCGCCGTCGGGCAACACATTCCTGGGCGGTCCGCCACCGCCAGCGGCGCCGGCCGCGCCCGCTCCGGCACCGCCGGGTCAGCCCGCGCCGCCGCCTGCGCCCGGGGCGCCCGCACCCGCGCCTGGTGCACCCCCGGCGCCCGGTGCACCGCCGCCGGGAGCGCCCGCGCCTGCTCCGCCGCCCGCCGACCCGGGCCGCGTCGAAGCGCCCGCCGGCGGACTCAGCTACGTCGTGCCCGCGGGATGGAAGGTGTCGGATTCGACGCAGCTGTCCTACGGCCAGGCACTGCTGACCAAGATTCCGCCGGAAGGCGCCGCGCCGCCCAATGACACCAGCATCCTGCTCGGACGGCTCGACCTGAAACTGTTCGCGGGCGCCGAGACCGACAACACCAAGGCCGCCCAGCGGCTGGCGTCCGACATGGGCGAGTTCTTCATGCCGTTCCCCGGCACCCGGATCAACCAGGAGACCGTGGAGCTCAACGCCGACGGCATGCCGGGCGTCGCTTCGTACTACGAGGTGAAGTTCACCGACACCAACAAGCCCAACGGCCAGATCTGGGCCGGCGTCGTCGGCAACCCGGTCGACCCAGGCACGGAGCGCAGCCAGCGCGAACCGCAGCGATGGTTCGTGGTC
This sequence comes from Mycobacterium sp. E740, assembly GCF_001672895.1. Classification (GTDB taxonomy): domain Bacteria; phylum Actinomycetota; class Actinomycetes; order Mycobacteriales; family Mycobacteriaceae; genus Mycobacterium. The sequence goes on along the minus strand of NZ_LZKP01000175.1, from coordinate 38,448 downwards.
TGGCTCGGCACGGCGAACAACCCGGTGCCCAAACAAGAAGCGCTGACGCTGGCCAACTCCATCCGGCCGTATACGGCACCGCCGGCACCGCCGGGTCAGCCCGCACCGTCGGCCGCTCCCGCGCCCGCCGCGCCTGGCCAGAACCCGAACGTCGGCGTTCCAGTGCCGGTCGCGCCACAGAACGCGCCCGGGATGCTGCCCCCGCCCTGACGCAAACCGGGAACTCTCACCGGCGACAACGCGTGTCGCAATGCTGGCGAGTTGCCGCAGTGACAACGATCGACGCCATAGTCAATTTTTGCTGACGTGGCCCACACGGCGTTCTACGATGGCGGTAAGCCGATGTCGGGGATCGCCGAAGGAGGCCTGCAGTGGGGACGTTGATCAATCGCCTGGCGATGGGCATCGCGGTAATTCCAGCGTCGCTTACGTTCGCGACGCTGGTGGCGCCTGGGCTGGGTAAGGCTACAGAGTGCGGCGTCGGAACCGTTTATGACGCTCCGTCCAACACATGCGTGGCTGCTGCTCTTCCTCCTCCGCCGCCACCACCTCCACCACCGCCACCGCCCCCGGTGTGGAACGGTGACCCCACGCCATATTTTTCAGTAGGTATCTGCGCGCCCATTCCATTCGTGTCGATCTGCGCCAACATCTGACGCGCCGTGACTCGGCGATGAGCCCCTCGACCATGGCCGCGTGGCGAGTCGAACGCCCGGGCCCGATGAACACTCGCCCGCTCGAACGCCTCACGATCGGAGCGCCCCGCCCCGGACCCGGCGAACTCCTGGTCGCGGTGCGGGCGTGCGGCGTGTGCCGCACCGATCTGCACGTCGCCGAAGGGGACCTGCCCGTGCACCGGCACGGAGTCATACCGGGACACGAGGTCGTCGGCGAAGTGGTCGAACTGGGGCAGAGCGCCGGCGCGGCGTTCAGCGTCGGTGATCGCGTCGGCATCGCATGGCTGCGACATACCTGCGGGCGATGCCGCTACTGCACCGCAGGGAACGAGAACCTGTGCCCGGACTCCCGCTACACCGGCTGGGATGCCGACGGTGGATACGCCGAATTCGCAACGGTGCCAGCCGAATACGCTCACCCGCTGCCGCCCGGCTATTCCGACGCCGAGCTTGCGCCGCTGCTGTGTGCGGGCATCATCGGCTATCGCGCACTCATGCGTGCGGACCTGCCGCCCGGCGGGCGGTTGGGAATCTACGGGTTCGGCGGCAGTGCACACCTGACCGCGCAGGTGGCGATTGCGCAGGGTGCAGAGGTCCACGTCATGACCCGCGGGGAAGCCGCACGCACACTGGCGCTGTCCTTGGGAGCGGCTTCGGCTCAGGGCGCCTCCGAGCGCCCACCCGTCGCCCTCGATGCGGCAATCCTGTTCGCCCCGGTCGGCGACCTCGTGCTGCCCGCGCTCGAAGCGCTCGATCGCGGTGGCACCCTGGCCATCGCGGGCATCCATCTGTCCGACATTGCCGCGCTGAACTATCAGCGCCACCTCTTCCAGGAGCGGCAGATCCGCTCGGTCACCGCCAACACCCGAGCCGACGCCCGCGACTTTCTGGCGTTCGCGGGTGAGCACCGTCTCGAGGTGACCAGCCCGCAGTATCCGCTCGAGCGGGCCGACGACGCGCTGAGCGACCTTGCGTCCGGACGCGTTGCGGGGGCAGCCGTTCTGATCGTCTAGCAGGCCCGCGATTCAGGTGGACAGGTGCCACACCAGCGCGGCGGCCAAAGCGCCGAGCCCGTTGAGCGACCAGTGCAGGGCGATCGGCGCGATCAGGCTGCCGCTGCGCCGCCGCAGCCAGGCGAACACGAAACCGGCGACCCCGGTGGCCGACACAGCCATCACCACGCCCGCGACGGTGCCCAGCACACCGCCGCCGAAAAGTCGGGTGAACCCGACATTGCTACTGGTCAGACCCAGTGAGGTGGCGATATGCCACAGCCCGAACAGCAGTGAGCCCGCCGCGGCGACACCGCGCCAGCCCCACGCCCGGTCCAGCGCGCCGTGCAGCACCCCGCGAAACGCGAGCTCTTCGGGGATCACCGTCTGCAGCGGAATGATGACCATCGAGGCGATCAACGCGCCCGATACCGTCGCGTAGTTGTTGTTCATGAACATCGGTCGCGTCCAGGGCAGCAGAGCGCCGATCGCGATGACCGACAGCACCATCACGACCGCTGCCAGCGCGTATCCCGCACCGGACTTCCAGTACTCGCGGCTCAGGCCGAGTTCGGCCCAGCCCAGACCGCGGGAGCGCACCAGCGCCACGAGCAGCACCGCCGCCGCGGGAACGGTCGCGACGCTGGCCCACGGCGTGGTGAAGTGCGCGATCAGGTTGGTCAACGCGAGGACCACCACGACCACCGCGATGTCGACATAGACGCGGAAGTGCTGCAGCGCGGAAAGCTGTTCGACCAGCGGATGCGGGCGCTGGACTGAAACCGCTTGGTCGGACACGAAAATCCAGTCTAGCGATCGTGTTCGCTCTGTGTGTCCTGCGAAAATGACGGTGCGCGGTAGTCCGGGTCCCAGGTCCAGCCGGAGATCGCGGGATCGTCCTCTCCGTGCTCACGGGTGTAGTGGCGGGCCGCCAGGCGGGCGTCGGCCATTTCCTGGCGCAGCCCGGCTGCGTCACTGCCCAGGCCCTCGACGCGGTCGATGACGTCCATGACGAGATGGAACCGGTCGAGGTCGTTGAGCATCACCATGTCGAACGGCGTCGTGGTGGTACCGCGCTCCTTGAACCCGCGCACATGCAGTTGGGCGTGGTTGGCATGGCGGTACGTCAGCCGGTGGATCAGCCACGGGTAACCGTGGTAGGCGAAGATGACCGGCTTGTCCTGGGTGAAAATCGAGTCGAAATCCCGTGCGGACAACCCGTGCGGATGTTCGGAGTCCGGTTGCAGCCGCATGATGTCGACCACGTTGACGACGCGCACCTTCAGCTCGGGTAGCCGGCGGCGCAGGATGTCGGCGGCGGCAACGGTCTCCAGCGTCGGAATGTCACCGGCGCAGGCGAGCACCACGTCGGGTTCGCCGGTGGTGTTGCTCGCCCATTGCCAGATTCCGAGCCCCCGCGTGCAATGCGCGATCGCGTCGTCCATGTCCAGGTAGGTCAGCGCCGGCTGCTTGCCGGCGACGATCACGTTGATGTACTGGCGGCTGCGCAGGCAGTGGTCGGCCACCGACAACAACGTGTTGGCGTCCGGCGGCAGGTAGACCCGCACCACCTCCGGGCGCTTGTTGGCGACGTGGTCGATGAACCCGGGGTCCTGGTGCGACGCGCCGTTGTGGTCCTGGCGCCAGACATGCGATGTCAGAAGGTAATTCAGTGAAGCGATCGGCCGGCGCCAGGACAATTCCCTGCTGCTGGAGAGCCACTTGACGTGTTGGTTCAGCATCGAGTCGATGATGTGGACGAAGGCTTCGTAGCAGTTGAACAGCCCATGCCTGCCGGTCAGCAGATAGCCCTCGAGCCAGCCCTGGCAGAGATGCTCGGACAACACCTCCATCACCCGGCCCTCCGGACCGAGGTTCTCGTCGTCGGGCCCGATCTCGGCGAGCCACGCCTTGTCGGTCACCTCGAGGGTGGCCGACAGCCGGTTCGACGCGGTCTCGTCGGGGCCCATGAGCCGGAACCGGTCTGGGTTTCGCGCGATGACGTCGCGCAGGAAGGTGCCCAGCACCCGCGTCGCCTCGGCGGACTCCGAGGCGGGCTTGTCGGCCGCCACCGCGTAGTCGGTGAACGCCGGCAGGTCGAGATCCCGCAGCAGCAGGCCGCCGTTGGCGTGCGGGTTCGCGCTCATCCGCCGCTCACCGCGCGGGGCGATCGCACGCAGTTCCGCCCGCAGCGCGCCGTTGTCGTCGAACAACTCCTCGGGGCGGTAGCCGCGCAGCCACTCTTCGAGTTGGGCGCGGTGCTCGGGGTTGGTCCGCGTCTCCGAAAGCGGAACCTGATGCGATCTCCAGGTGCCCTCGACCTTCTTGCCGTCGACCTCTGCGGGACCGGTCCAGCCCTTCGGGGTGCGCAGCACCAGCATCGGCCAGAGCGGCCGGCCCTGCTCGCCGTCGAGGCGGGCGGCCCGCTGGATCGCTGCGATCTGGTCGAACGCCTCGTCGAGCGCGGCGGCCATCTGCTGGTGCACGTTCGCCGGATCGTCGCCCGCCACCGTGATGGGCCGGTAGCCGTAACCGAGCAGCAGCGACTCGAGTTCCTCCTGCGGGATCCGCGAGAGCACCGTCGGGTTGGCGATCTTGTAGCCGTTCAGATGCAGGATCGGCAACACGGCACCGTCGGTCACCGGGTCGAGGAACTTGTTGGAGTGCCAGCTCGCCGCCAGCGGGCCGGTCTCGGCCTCACCGTCGCCGATCACGCAGGCGACCACCAGATCGGGGTTGTCGAACGCGGCGCCGTACGCGTGCACCAGCGCGTAGCCGAGCTCTCCGCCCTCATGGATCGAGCCGGGCGTCTCAGCGGCGACATGGCTGGGGATGCCGCCCGGAAAGGAGAACTGGCGGAACAACTTTCGCAGCCCGTCGGTGTCCTCGGAGATCGAGGAGTACACCTCGGTGTACGTCCCTTCCAGATAGGCGTTCGCCACCAGCCCGGGCCCGCCGTGCCCCGGCCCGGTGATGTAGATGACGTTCGCGTCGCGCTCACGGATGATGCGGTTCAGATGCGCATAGACGAGGTTGAGTCCCGGCGTGGTGCCCCAGTGGCCGAGCAGCCGCGGTTTGACGTGCTCGGGTGCGAGCGCTTCGCGCATCAGCGGGTTGTCCAGCAGGTAGATCTGCCCCACGGACAGGTAGTTCGCCGCGCGCCAGTAGGCGTCGATCAGCGTGAGCTCATCATCGGAGAGCGCGGGTGACAGTGCCTGGGCGGTCATCTGACTCATCATCGTCGAGACGGGCGAACATCGCCCGTGTGATCTGACACCCGTCCTGATACCCGATGCGCCGGAACCTACGCACTAGCCTGTCCAGCGTGTTGGGCTTCGCGGTGCCGCAGTACGGGAACTCCGCGCGCGCCGACGTCGCGCGGTACGCAGCCGCCGCCGAAGAGCTCGGCGCCGACAGCCTCTGGGTGGGCGATCGCCTGGTTGCTCCGGTGCACCCGAGCGTCGGCTACGCGGGCACGGACACCATCCCGGCGGAGTTCCGCGCGGGCCTCGACCCGTTCATCGCGTTGGCGGTGGCCGCGGCTGTCACCAGCCGGGTCCGGTTGGGTGCCAGCGTGTTCGTCGCCCCCTGGTACCCGCCGGTGCAGTTGAGCCGACAGCTGACCGCGCTCGACGTGGTGAGCGGGGGCAGGTTGCTGCCGGGGTTCGGCATCGGCTGGTCGCCGGAGGAGTACCAGGCGGCGGGCGTCCCTTTCCGGCGCCGCGGCGCCCAGCTGGAAGAACTGCTCGATGCATTGCAGCAGCTCTGGAGGACGAACCCGGTGGCACACGACGGTGAGCGCTGGACCATTCCGCCGTCGTGGGTCGACCTCAAGCCGGTGCAGACGCCGCCGCCGATCTATCTCGCTTCCTTCTCGGCGGCCGGCCTGGCCCGCATCGGCGCGCGTGCCGACGGATGGCTGCCCGCGGTGCAGGTGCCCGGCGGGGTGTTCCCGGACCTGCTCGACCGCCTGCGCAGCGTGATCGACGACGCCGCCCGGGCGGCGGGCCGCGACCCGGCTGCCATCCACACCTACGTCCGGGTGAACGTCGCGGCGGGAACGAGCGTCGAAAGCGTCGCCGAGGCGCTGCACACACTGCGTGCTGCCGGCTACAGCGACGCGTTCGTCGACCTGATGTACGTCGCGGATGACACCGACGAACACCTGAGCTGGGCCGAACGGCTGCTGGCCGCATGAGCGACGCGCTGCTGGCATCGGTGCGGGTGCTCGATCTGGGCGGTTCCGATTCCGACGCGGTGGGCCGACTGTTCGCCGACCTCGGCGCCGACGTGCTGAAGATCGAACCGCCCGCAGGCAGCCCCGCGCGCCGGGCACTTCCGGCCGTCGCCGGGGTGAGCGTGCCGTTCGCATTGGACAACGCGAACAAGCGCTGCGCGGCCCTCGATCCCGCTGACCGCCGGGCGCTGCTCGACCTGGCGAGCACCGCCGACATCGTGATCGACAGCGGAAAACCCTCTGGCGCAGCACTGTTCGGGACTTCCTGCGTCGAGTTGGCTCAGCGGTTCGGCCATCTGGTGGTGTTGTCGGTGACCGATTTCGGCACCGCCGGACCGTACGCCTCCTGGTCGGCCACCGACCCGGTGTTCTACGCGCTGTCGACGGCGCTGTCTCGCACCGGGCCGACTTCGGGCGAGCCGGTGCTGCCGCCGATCGGGTTGGCTTCGGCAACGGCGGCGGTGCAAGCGGCCTGGGCCACTCTGGCGGCCTACTACCGCCGGTTGCGTGACGGTACAGGCGAATACATCGATTTCTCGCGGTTCGAAGGGGTGCTGCAGTCGCTTGATCCGCCGTTCGGCTCGGAGGGCCAAGCCGCCGTCGGCGTCAAGAAGACCACCGAGATCTGGCGCGGCAGGCCCCGTAACCAGAACATCTATCCGATCTTCGCCTGCAAGGACGGGCATGTCCGCATCTGTCTACTGTCGGCGCGCCAATGGCGCGCGATGCGCGCCTGGTTGGGTGAACCCGAGCAGTTCGCCGACCCGAAGTTCGAGACGATCGCGGCGCGGTACGCGGCCTCGCGCGAACTCAACGCGCTGATCGCCGAGTTCGTCGCGCCGCAGACGATGGACGACCTGGTCGCGCAGGGCCAGTCGCGCGGGGTGCCGATCGCCGCGGTGCTGACTCCCACGGAGGCGTTGGCCTCCGATCATTTCCGCGCCGTCGGCGCATTGACCACCGTGCCCTTCGCGCCGGGCGCCGACGTCGTCGCGCCGGCGGGACCGTTCGTCGTCGACGGACGCCACTGCACCGTGGGGTGGCCGGCCCGGCCGCCTGGCGCCGATGCACCCGCCTGGCGCGGCGAACCAGTCGCGGCGGGTACCACACCGGTGCAGCGCCCGTTCGACGGCGTGCGAATACTCGACCTCGGCGTCATCGTGGCCGGCGGCGAACTCGGCCGGTTGTTCGCCGACCTCGGCGCCGAGGTGATCAAGGTCGAGAGTGCCGCCTACCCCGACGGGCTGCGACAGAACCCGCCGGGCCAGGTGATGAGCCGGTCGTGGGCGCTCACCCACCGCAACGAGCGAAGCCTCGGCCTCGACTTGCGCGCCCCGGCCGGTGCCGAGCTGTTCGCCCGGCTGGTCGCCGAGGCGGACGCCGTGTTCGCCAACTTCAAACCGGGAACCCTTGCCGCACTTGGATTCTCGTATGACCGTCTGCGAGAGCTGAATCCGCGCATCATACTCGCCGAGAGCAGCGCCTTCGGCGCGACGGGGCCGTGGAGCGCACGCATGGGGTATGGACCGCTGGTTCGTGCGACCACCGGGGTCACGTCGCTGTGGACGTCGGCTGACGGTGGGTTCTACGACGCGACAACGGTGTTCCCGGACCACGTGGCGGCCCGGATCACCGCTGTCGCCGCGCTGGCGGCGCTGATCCGGCGCGACCGCACCGGCCAAGCCGCACATGTGCATGTCTCGCAGGCCGAGGCCGCCGTGCACCAGCTGGCGGCCCGTTATGTCACCGAGGCCGCACTCGCGCGACACCTGCCGGTGCTCGACGACGCAGCGGGGCACGGCGTGTACCCGTGCGCGGGCGAGGACGAGTGGTGCGTCATCTCACTCCGAGACGACGCCGACCGCGCGGCGTTGCAGTCGCTGACCGGCGGCGTCGACACGGCACAGTGGACGCGCGCCCGCGACAAGACGGCGGTGGCGGCGCTGCTGCAGGAGGCCGGCATACCCGCCGCGCCGATGAACCGCGCGATCGACGTACCGACAGATCCCCAAGTCGTTTACCGAAAGGTGTTCGCAGGCATGGCTCATCCGCTGTTCGACGAGCCCATGCTGAGCGAGACCGGGCCGGCGCCCTACACGAACATCCCGCCCGCGCAGATGCGGCCGGCGCCGATGCCGGGGGAGCAGACCCGCGAGATCTGCCGCCGCGACATCGGCATGTCCGCCGACGAGACCGATCGGCTCATCGCCGACGGGACACTCTTCGCCTACCGAGAAAGGCCGTGATGGACCCCAGGACACCGGTGCTGGCCGGGTACGGACAAGTCAACCAGCGCGAGGTTCGCCCCGACGTGGAACCGATCGACCTGATGGTCGAGGCTGCGCGGGCCGCCGCCGATCCTCGCGTACTCGAAACCGTCGACTCCGTGCGTGTCGTCAGCCTCCTGTCGTGGCGGTACCGCGACCCCGGACTGCTTCTGGCGCAACGGATCCGGGCTTCGGAGGCCGCAACCAGGTATACGGGCGTCGGCGGCAACACGCCGCAGTCACTGGTGAACGAGGCCTGCCTGGACATCCAGCGCGGACGTGCCGACGTCGTCGTGATCGCCGGTGCGGAGACCTGGCGGACCCGAACCCGGTTGCGCGCCAGCGGTGTCAAGCCGGACTGGACAAGCCAGGACGAGTCGGTTCCGCTCGCGCCCGGAGCCGACGAGGGCGTGCCGATGGCCGGTCCCACCGAAATCCGGATCCATCTCGACCGGCCCGCCTACGTCTACCCGATGTTCGAGCAGGCGTTGCGGATCGCCGCCGGCACCTCGAGCGAGGAGCACCGCCGGCGCATCGGCGAACTCTGGGCGCAGTTCAGCGAGGTGGCCGCGGGCAATCCGCACGCCTGGAGCCGAGACGCCGTGCCGGCGGAGCAGATCTGGCAGCCCGGCCCGGACAACCGCATGATCAGCTGGCCGTATCCGAAGCTGATGAACTCCAACAACATGGTCGATCAGGCCGCTGTCCTGGTGCTCACCTCCGCCGAGAAGGCGACCCATCTGCAGATCCCGAAGGACCGGTGGGTTTTTCCGTATTCGGGCACCGACGCGCATGACACGTATGCAATCGGGGAACGCGCGGAGTTCTACACCTCACCGGCCATCCGCATCGCGGGGCGTCGTGCGCTGGAACTGTCCGGGGTGACCATCGACGACGTCGGACTCGTCGACCTGTACTCCTGCTTCCCGTCGGCCGTGCAGGTGGCCGCCAACGAGCTCGGGCTACCGATCGGCGATGCGGCCAGACCGCTCACGGTCACCGGAGGCCTCACCTTCGCGGGTGGCCCGTGGAACAACTACGTCACCCACTCGATCGCCACCATGGCCGAACGTCTGCTCGACGACCCGGGCCAACTGGGGTTCATCAGCGCCAACGGCGGCTATCTCACCAAGCACAGCTTCGGCGTCTACAGCGCTCGACCGCCGGCTCACGAATTCCGTTGGCAGGACGTGCAATCCGAGGTCGATCGCGAGCCGACGCGCACCGCCCTGGTGGAGTGGTCCGGGATGGGCACGGTGGAGACCTGGACGACGCCGGTCAACCGGGAAGGCGCGGCGGAGAAGGCGTTCCTGGCGGTCCGCACACCGGAGGACTCGCGGGTGCTGGCCGTCGTCAACGATGCGGACGAGGCCGAGGGAACGATGGCCGAGGACATCGCCGGCGCCAAGGTTCAGGTCAACGCCGACGGCACCGCGACGCTGCGCTGAGCACGAGACTTTTTCGGGCCTGTCAGGGCGCGTTGGGCGGGACTTCGGTGTACTGCGGCTTGAATCCCTCGGGGGCGAAGGTGAATCCCTGGCCGCTGGCTTCGCTCATACATGAGACGCCGGCTTCCTGTACGTTGCACCGGAAATCCGCCGCCATGAGAATCCGGTTGAACTCCAACGCCTTTGCGCCTTCCCCGACGAATTCCGGATGCTCGAGCGCGACGAAGTGCGGTTCGCCCACGCGCTCGACGGTGATCGCGTTCGGCGCCGTTTGCTCACCGGCGGCGTTCGGCACGGATTCCGGTTCGCCGGCGATGTTCATGCTCGACTGCCATGCGGTCGCCGATTGGCACCCGGCCTTGACGCGCGGCACGATCGCGCACGCCCACCGGCCGCTCGGGGTGGTGAAGTAGTAGACGGCCGACTCGCCCGGGTGCGCGACGTAGTCGAACGCATCGACGACGTGCGCGCTGTTCGGCGGCGGCGGAGGCGGCGCGTTCGTCGAGCTCACCGGTGCCTGCGGGCGCGGCTCGTCGTTGTTGACGATCTGCGGGCCCGCGCAGCCCGCAGCAATGATCGCGACCGCCGAGAGCAGAGTTACGACACGCATTTCGGCTCCCGACCGTTTGCACCGGCCACCATGGCCTTGAGCGTCTGCGCGTTGCGCACCGCGTGGCCACCCAGGTCGTTGTTGAAATAGACCAGGACGCGCCTGCCTTCGCCGTCCCACTCCAGGATCCGGTCCGCCCAGCGGCGCAGCTCGTCGTCGGGATAGGAGCCGGCGTACATCGAGTGCTGGTCGGGTCCGTGCATCCGGATGTACACGAGCCGGCTGGTCGCCCGCGGAACGCAGCGCAGCCCCGCACCGCTCATGATGACGTACGCGGCTCCGTGGCGCGCCAGCAACTCGTAGACCGCCGGGTCGTCCCACGACGGGTGTCGCAGCTCCATGGCCACCGGAATCCGGTCGGGCATCAGTGTCAAGAAGTGGTCCAGCCGGGCGTCGTCGCGCTCCAGCTCCGGATGCAGCTGCACGAGCAGCGCCTCGCTGCGGTCACCCAGCAGCGTCCAGCACCGGTCGAAGCGCTCGATCCACGGCTCGGGCGCGTTCAGCCGCCGGTAGTGGGTCAACCCGCGCTGCGCCTTGACCGACATCGTGAATCCGTCGGGCAGCCGTTGACGCCAACCCGAGAACGCGGTGTCCTTGGGCCAGCGGTAGAAGCTGGCGTTCAGCTCGACGGTGTCGAACTGCTCGACGTAGAGCGCCAGCCGCTTGGCCGCCGGCGTGCCGGCTGGGTACAGCACGTCGGTCCAATGGTCGTAGGACCAGCCCGATGTGCCGATCCGGATCATGGGCCGATCACCACCTCGGCGGCTTACCCGCGCTATTTCGGCGGCAAACTTCTCGCATAGCCGACCCCGCGGTCGACCCAGGACCGCAGCTGGCGCTTCGTCCTGACGCCGTCGGTGGACACCCGCAGCCATCCGCGAGTCTGCCTGCCCGCCATCACCATTGGTTCGACGTGCTCGCGCGAGAGCAGCTCCGCGGTGTCGTCGGGTGGCACCCGCACCATCAGACCGCCCTGGCCGCTGGCGGCCACCGCCATGTTGCCGTCGATCAGAAACGCCAACCCGCCGAACATCCGTCGCTCGTCGACACCGGGTTCGCCGCTCAGCAGCTCCCGGATGCGGTGCGCCAACTCCTCGTCATGAGCCATGCGAAGACGGTAGCGGCATCGCGGGCGGCACACGCTCGATCAGGCGGCGACGGTCGCGATCTCCTCGGCGGGCTGCAGGGCGAGCGCGACGATGTCGGCGACATCGGTCATCGGTTTGACCTCGAGCGCCGCCAGCACGTCGGCGGGCACATCATCAAGATCCGCCTCGTTGCGCTGCGGGATGAAAACCGTTGACAGACCGGCACGTTGGGCGGCCAGCAGTTTCGGCTTGACGCCCCCGATGGGCAGCACCCGGCCGTTGAGCGTGACCTCGCCGGTCATGCCGACGTCGGACCGCACCTGACGGCCGGTGGCCATCGACACCAGCGCGGTCACCATCGTCACACCCGCCGACGGGCCGTCCTTCGGCACCGCGCCCGCGGGCACGTGTACGTGGATCCGACGGTCCAGCGCCTTCGGGTCGACGCCCAGCTGCTCGGCGTGCGAACGCACATAGGACAGCGCGATCTGCGCGGACTCCTTCATGACGTCGCCCAGCTGTCCGGTGAGCTGCAGCCCCGGTTCGCCGTCCGTCGCGCCGGCCTCGATGTAGAGCACATCGCCGCCGAGCCCGGTGACGGCCAGCCCGGTCGCCACACCCGGCACGGCCGTGCGTTCGGCCGACTCGGGTAGAAACCGTGGACGGCCAAGGTAGTCAACGAGTTCTGGCTCGTCGACGACGATCGGGCCGGCCTCGGCGGCCAGCTTCGTCGTCACCTTGCGCAACGCCTTGGCCAGCAGCCGCTCGAACTGGCGGACACCCGGCTCGCGGGTGTAGTCCGCGGCGATCTTGCGCAGCGCGTCCTCGGTGACCGTCACTTCGTCCTCGGTGAGCGCTGCCCGCTCCCGTTGCCGGGGCAGCAGGAAGTCACGGGCGATCGCGACCTTGTCGTCTTCGGTGTAGCCGTCGATCGAGACCAGTTCCATGCGGTCCAGCAGCGCCGACGGGATGTTCTCGACGACGTTGGCCGTCGCCAGGAACACGACGTCGGACAGGTCCAGATCCAGGTCCAGATAGTGGTCCCGGAACGTGTGGTTCTGCGCGGGATCGAGGACCTCGAGCAACGCCGCCGCGGGGTCGCCGCGGAAGTCGGAGCCGACCTTGTCGATCTCGTCGAGCAGCACGACGGGGTTCATCGACCCGGCGTCTCCGATCGCACGCACGATGCGGCCGGGCAGGGCGCCGACGTACGTCCGCCGGTGCCCGCGGATCTCGGCCTCGTCGCGGACGCCGCCGAGGGCGACGCGCACGAATTTGCGGCCCAGCGCCCGCGCGACGCTCTCACCGAGCGACGTCTTGCCGACGCCGGGCGGCCCGGCCAGCACCATCACCGCACCGGAACCGCGTCCGCCGACGACCTGCAACCCGCGTTGCGCACGCCGGGCGCGCACTGCCAGGTACTCGACGATGCGCTCCTTGACGTCGTCGAGGCCGTGGTGGTCGGCGTCGAGAATCTCCCGCGCCTCCGTCAAGTCGGTGGCGTCGTCGGTGCGCACGTTCCACGGCAGGTCGAGCACGGTGTCCAGCCAGGTGCGGATCCAGCCGCTCTCCGGGCTCTGGTCGCTGGAGCGCTCCAGCTTGCCGACCTCGCGCAGCGCCGCTTCGCGCACCTTCTCGGGTAGGTCGGCGGCCTCGATGCGGCCGCGGTAGTCGTCCGAGGAGCCGGCTCCCTCGTCGTCGCCGAGTTCCTTGCGGATCGCCGCCAACTGTTGGCGCAGCAGGAACTCCTTCTGCGTCTTCTCCATGCCTTCGCGGACGTCCTCGGCGATCTTCTCGTTGACCTCGACCTCGGCCAGCTGGTCGCCCGTCCAGTCGATCAGCGCGCGCAACCGCGCAGCGACGTCGGGGGTCTCGAGCAGCTGACGCTTCTGGACCTGGGTCAGATAGGACGCGTATCCGGCGGTGTCGGCCAGCGCCGACGGATCGGTGAGCTGGTTGACGAAGTCGATGATCTGCCACGCCTCACGCCGCTGCAGCATCGCCAGCAACAGTTTCTTGTACTCCGCGGCGAGTTTGTAGGTCTCTTCGTCGGGTTCGGGCTCGGTCACCTCGGTCACCTCGACCCACAACGCGGCACCGGGGCCGCTGGCGCCGGCGCCGATGTGCGCGCGGCTCCCGCCTCGCACTACCGCGGCGGGCCCGCCCACCATGCGGCCGATCTGCACGATCGACGCCAGCACGCCGTGCGACGGGTACCGGTCGTCGAGCCGGGGGGCGATCAGCAGCTCACCGGACTCGCTGGCCCGGGCCGCGTCCACTGCGGCACGTGCGGCGTCGTCGAGCTCGATGGGCACGACCATCCCGGGCAGCACGATCGATTCGCTCAGGAACAGGATCGGCACAGTCTTGGCTTCAGCCATCAAATCCTCCAAGGTTTGAGTCTGATGCGCTCAACCTTGCGGGGCCCCGGTTTGTTCCCGCGCGTTCCACGGGCGCGAAATAGCATTCCTGGTCGCAGTGCACGCGTATTCACGACCATGGCTTCTCACTCGCGGACGGACGCAGGCGCGGCGGGCCACTCATGGCAGGAAGCCTGCCGTTCGGGGGAAACGGCAGGCTTCCTGTTGTGGGTGGATCTAGGCGGTGCGGTCAAGCAGTGGCCTGAGCTCCCAGCACCCGCTGGATGTCGGGCTTCATCATCTGGAGCTGCTGGCCCCAGTAACCCCAGCTGTGTGTGCCTTGCGCCGGGAAGTTGAACACACCGTTGGTGCCGCCCGCGGCGACGTAGTTGTCGCGGAACGAGACGTTGGTCCGCAACGTGAATCCTTCGAGGAACTGCGCCGCCATCAGGTTCTGACCCGCAGTACCTGAATCCAGGTCCGACGGCGTACCGGTGCCGCAGTAGATCCAGATCCGGGTGTTGTTCGCCACCAGCTGCTTGATGTTGATCATCGGGTCGTTGCGCTTCCATGCGGGATCCGACGAGGGGCCCCACATGCTCTCGGCGTTGTACCCGCCGGCGTCGTTCATCGCGAGGCCGATCAGCATCGGCCACCAACCCTCGGAGGGATTGAGGAAGCCTGACAACGAGGCCGCGTAGATGAACTTCTGCGGGTAGTAGATCGAGTAGGTCAGCGCGGTGCTGCCCGCCATCGAGATACCCACGACCGCATTGCCGTTCGGGTCGACGCCCTTGTTGGCCTGCAGCCACGCCGGCAGCTCCTGGGTCAGGAACGTCTCCCACTTGTAGGTGTAGTCCTGGCCGTTACCCCGCGACGGCTGATACCAGTCGGTGTAGAAGCTGGACTGCCCACCGACCGGCATGACGACCGACAGCCCCGACTGGTGATACCACTCGAAGGCCGGGGTGTTTATGTCCCAGCCGTTGAAGTCGTCCTGCGCGCGCAGGCCGTCGAGCAGATAGACCGCGTGCGGCCCACCACCCTGGAACTGGATCCGGATGTTGCGGTTCATCGCCGCGGAGTGCACATCCAGGTATTCGACGGGCAGACCCGGCCGGGAGAACGCTCCCGCGGTCGCCGAACCCCCGACGACACCGACCAGTCCGGGCAGCACCGCCGCCGCGAAGGCGACCACCGCCGTTCGGCGCAACAATTTCGTGCCGGTACCTCGGCACCTCTTCAAGAACTTCATAACGGCAACCAACCCACCTTTCATCGCTTCCACAAGCATTGCCGTTGCTGTGCGTTGGTAATGAAACACGTTCCGCCAACTGGACTGTCGGCTCGACATGCGGTTGCGACGTCGCGAATGGCTAACGATTACGACTCGGCGCGGACTCACGCGCCGTCGACATCCGGTGCAACTGAGTGACGTGCGCAGGCCCCAGTTCGTCCAGCGTCGTCACCCCGAGCAGCCGCATCGTGCGGATGACCTGCTGCGAGAGGATCTCGATCGCGCGGTCGACACCGGCCTCACCGCCGGCCATCAGCCCGTAGAGATAGGCACGGCCCACCAGCGTGAACCGCGCGCCGAGGGCGACGGCCGCGACGATGTCGGCACCGGACATGATGCCGGTGTCCAGCAGAACTTCGGTGACGTCCCCGACCTCGGCCGCAACACGCGGCAACAGGTGGAACGGCACCGGTGCCCGGTCCAGCTGCCGGCCACCGTGGTTGGACAGCACGATGCCGTCGACGCCGAGCTCGGCGACCGTCCTGGCGTCACTGAGGGTCTGAATTCCCTTGACCACCAGGCGCTTCGGCCACTGCGCCTTGATCCACGTCAAGTCCTCGAAGGTCACGGTCGGGTCGAACATCGTGTCGAGGTACTCGGCGACCGTCCCTGGCCATCGGTCCAGCGACGCGAACGACAGCGGTTCGGTGGTCAGCAGGTCGAACCACCACCGCGGGTGGGGGACCGCGTCGAGCACGGTGCGCAGGGTCAGTGTCGGCGGGATCGACATGCCGTTGCGGGTGTCGCGCAGGCGCGCACCCGCCGTCGGGACGTCGACGGTCACGAGCAGCGTGTCGTAGCCCGCAGCCGCCGCCCGCTCGACGAGCGCCATCGACCGGTCCCGGTCCTTCCACATGTAGAGCTGAAACCAGTTGCGCCCGTGCGGGTTGGCTTCCTTGACTTCTTCGATGGACGTGGTGCCCAACGTCGACAGCGCGAAGGGAATACCCGCGCGTGCGGCGGCGCGGGCACCGGCGAGCTCGCCCTCGGTGTGCATCAGCCGGGTGAAGCCGGTCGGCGCGATGCCGAACGGAAGCGCGACGCGGTCACCGAGCACCGTCGCGCTGGTGTCCACGTTCGCGACGTTGCGCAGAATCGCGGGATGGAACTCGATGTCACGGAAGGATTGCCGGGCGCGCGCCAGCGAGAGTTCTTCCTCGGCGGCGCCGTCGGTGTAGTCGAACGCCGCTCTGGGGGTGCGGCGCTTGGCGATCCGCCGCAGGTCCTCGATGGTCAGCGCGGAAGCCAGCCTGCGTTGTGTCGGGTTCAGTCGCGGCCTCTTGAACTGCAGCAGCGGCGCCAACTCGCGGGGACGCGGTAAGCGGCGCTTCACGATGGTGCAGTGGTCGTCATTGAATCGCACAGCGTAGCTTGTCAGACTTGGCGGAGATGGCTAACGACAAATCCGGCGACCCGTTCGACCTACAGCGCTTCGTCGATGCGCAAGCGCGCGTATACGACACAGTGCTGGCGGAACTGCGCGCCGGCTGCAAACGCAGCCACTGGATCTGGTTCGTGTTCCCACAGTTGCGCGGGCTCGGCAGAAGCGAGCTGGCGCAGCGCTACGGCATCTCGTCGCTGGACGAGGCGCGCGCCTACCTCGGTCACGACGTGCTGGGCCGGCGGCTCGGGGAGTGCGCGCACCTGGTCGCGCACAGCGCGCAGCCGTCGGCCGAGGATCTGTTCGGCTGGCCGGACAACCTCAAGGTGCGGTCGTCGATGACGTTGTTCAGCCGCGCGGCGGGCGACCTCGAGGCCGGGGCCGTGTTCCGTGCGGTGCTGACCAAGTACTACGACGGCGAACCGGACCCGCTGACCGTCGAACGGCTCAGCGGGGGGCGATGATCTGCCAGCCGTGCGGGCCGACCTCGGTGGCGTTGACGACATCTGCCGGCGGCGCTCCCGAGCCCGCGAGGATCTCGCCTCGGCCGAACCCGAGTTCTGGCAACGAGATCGACAAGGCCTTGTCGTCGATGTTGAGCGCGACGATCAGCGTCTCGGCCCCCGCTCGCGTCTGGTAGACGTACTGGCGGTTGGTCAGCAACAGCGACGACGTGCGCGCCGTGTGCAGCCACGGGTGCCGTCGGCGCAGCCCGATCAGGTACCGGTGCAGCCGGAGCACGTCCGCACCGAGTGGGTCGACGCTCACCGGTGGGGCGCCGAACTCCGGGCGCACCGCGTCGTCGCCGCCGAACCGCTCCTCTTTGACCGCGCGGTAAGCGAATTCGTCACCGGCGTACACGGTCGGCGTTCCTCCGGTCGTCATCTGCAGCACCAACGCATGCTCGAGGTGCCGGATGTCGTCGAGTCGGCTGGCGATTCGGGTGACGTCGTGATTGCCGACGAACGTCGTGGGGACGAACGTATCCAGAAACTCGTTGTGCCGCACCAGCGCCCAGTCCAGCTCATGGAAGTTGCCGTCGTTGAGGCTGCTCCAGACCGCCTTCCACAGCTCGTACTGGGTGACCGAGTCGAAGCTCGACGCGCGCACCCGCTGCGCGTAGTCGCCGTGGATGATCTCGGCCAGGAAGTACGCGTCGGCAAACTGTTCGCGCACCCGGGGCAGCACGCGGGCCCAGAATCGGTCGGGGACGGCGTAGGCGGCGTCGAGGCGCCAGCCGTCGGCGCCGCGCCGCAGCCAGTGGGTCATCACGTCGACGACGTAGTCCTCTACCTGCGGGTTGTCGTGGTCGAGCGCGACGAGGTCGCCGTGGCCCTCGAATGTCTCAAAGTCGTTGCCACGCCGGCGAAGCCATGCGGTGTGGGCGAAATCGGGGCCGACATGGTTGAAGACGCCGTCGAGCAGGATACGTAATCCGCGGCGCCGTGCCTCGCTCACGAGCGCGTCGAAGTCCTCGTCGTCACCGAGCCGCGGGTCGATGCGGAAGTGGTCGGTGGTGTCATATCCATGAGTGCGCGACGAGAAGACCGGCCCGAGCGCGATACCCGACGCGCCGAGCGATATCGCGTGGTCGAGCCAGTCGACGATGCGCCGCAACCGGTGCTCACCGGGGCCCGGTGCGGGCTGCGCCGGGTATGCGCCGACGAAGCCGAGCGGGTAGATGTGCCACCAGATGACGTGCTCGACCCAGCGCGGCTCAGCGGCTACCGCATCGCGGGCGAGATCGTCGTCGCTGATGGCCACGTGTCGAAGTCTACGGATCGGCGCACCGCACGATATTTCAGCCGCACAGCGGTGGCGACGACCGCGAACAGGCACCCCGCCGCGCCCCACAGCGCGAGGGTCAACAGCGGAGTCTGCGCCCCGTTGCCGCCGAAGTAGACCACGCTGCGCAGCAACGAAACACCCGAGCCCTGAGGCACTATCGCGTTGAAGGTCGAATAGAACGACGACAGCAGCGGAAGGCCCACCGGACCGGCCGCCGCGGCGTTGCCGACGATCACGAAGAATCCGGTCAGCGCGAGCGAGGCAGCGGAGCCGAACGCCGCCGCCACACCGGTGATCGCGCCGGCCACCGCCATCGAGTACACCCACAGCGCGCCGAACACCTGCCAGGTGTGCCCGACGAGCGCGCCGAGGACGGCGTCGACGTAGAGCGTGACGCCACCGGCCAACAGCGCCGAATAGCCGGCCAGCGACGCTGTGCGCAGCGCGAACGTGGCCGGCGTGCGGACGGCGCCCATGAACCTGCCGAGCACGGCGGCCGCCGCCGAGGCGCCGAGGGAGATGAAGATGATCACGTAGAACTCGACCGTGCCGGAGGGATCGCCGGCCGACGGCGCCGCGACGTCCTCGACCACGGCACGCAGACCGGCCTTCGCCGCGACCGCCTCGCCGACGGTTTGTGCCGCCGAAGCGACACTGCGACCACCGCCGCCCGCGACATAGATCGTCATCGCGCCGGGGGGTTCAACAGTGAACGCCGCGTCGGCGTGGCGTTCGTAGACCTGCTGGCGAGCGGCAACTGAATCGTGAACTTCGTTGACCGTCAACGCCTCCTGGGCGCGGATGCCGTCGACGAGTTGCTCGGGGCCGGCGACGGCGACAGTCAGGTTGTGCAGCGTCGGCTTGGCGAATGCGCCGGAGTAGCTGGCGATCATCGCGATGACGACGAACGTCATCGCCAGCAGCGCCAGCGCGGTCATGCGCAGGGCCGTGCGATCGCGGGCCGGGGGGCGCTCGATGGCGTGGTGTCTACCCATTGTTGTGTGGACCTTTCGAATGTTCAGGTACGCCGAGCAAGGCGTTTACGGTGTCCAGTGCGGCCCGCACGCGATCGCCGAGGTCGGTGGAGTCCGGGTCTTCCATCCAGGACCGCAGCACCTCGGTGAAGCCGCCGACCAGGAAGCGGGTGACCGCTTCGGGTGCAACTCCGGCGATCTGCGTGACCGCAGGCATCGCGTCGGCGCTGATCTCCTCGCAGAGCGGCAGGAGCACGGCGCGAAAGGCGGTGATCACGCGCGGTGCCACCGCGCTGAATACCACGTTGCGGTACATCGCACGGTGTTCGGCGACGAAGTCGAACAACCGCGCGATACGGGCACGTACGTCGCCACCGAGGTCAGTCGTCGCCGTGGCGAACGCGGTGGTGACGGCGTTGGCGACGGCGTCGTCGCGGTCGGTGAAGTGCTGATAGAACACCTGCCTGCTGACGCGGGCGCGGGCGACGATGTCACCAACGGTCAGTCGGTCGACCGGCTGCTCATGCGCGAGCGCGAACGCCGCCTCGCGAAGGCGGGCGCGAACTCGTTCCGCACGAGGATCGGCGCTGTGTGCGCGGGCTGCCATGCGAGCAGCTTAAAGCACTTCGTAGACACATGCCCACGATCCTGGACGTAATCCTCTGCGGTGTGTGGCCCCCTTGTGGCGGGCGTCTCGCCGGCGATTCGACAACCCGCTTTGGAACGTGTTCTAGTGCATGCGTGGTGGAGTTCACCGACATCGGCGACGTCTCCGCAGCGGAGATCGAGCGGCTGCGCGGCGTCTATCAGCCGCTCGCCGAGTCGGTCCGGGCGCTGATCGACGCCACCATCCGCACGGAGGTCGATGCCGAGACGGTGGACGCGGTTCGCGCGCAGATCGACAGCGCCACAGCACTTCTGCGCACCCGTCAGCTCGACGGGGCCTTCGGGGTGCGCTATACCACCGGCGGTGACCGGCTGCCCTGGGGCAATCCGGTGATCGGAATCCGCAACCCGGTCGCGCCGCCGTTGACAATCGAGCGCGATCCGGACGGACGCGTCCACACCGCCTTCGAGCTCGGCGCCGCCTACGAGGGCCCACCGGGGCACGTGCACGGTGGCGTCTCCGCGCTGATCCTCGACCACGTGCTCGGTGAGGTCGCGGCGAACTCGGCGAGTCCCCGGTTCACCGGCACCATCACGCTGCGTTATCTACGCCCGACCCGCCTCGGCAGGCTGCACGCGGAGGCCACGATCACCAGGGCCGAGGGCGTCAAGTCCTTCGCGACCGGCCAGCTCGCCGACGACGAGGGTGTGACGGTGGTG
Organism: Mycobacterium sp. E740; assembly: GCF_001672895.1. Taxonomy (GTDB): domain Bacteria; phylum Actinomycetota; class Actinomycetes; order Mycobacteriales; family Mycobacteriaceae; genus Mycobacterium. The sequence goes on along the minus strand of NZ_LZKP01000175.1, from coordinate 18,003 downwards.
GCCGAGGGTGTCTTCATTGCGCCGAGGTGGGCTCGGGAATAGCGCCGATGCCGGACAGGCTGCGGGTGATCGACGTTATCTCTGCGACCAGAACCCGCGCGGCCGCGTCGTCTCCGGTGAGCCCGGCCGCCCGGTCGCGCACCTGCTGGTTAGCGGCAGTCAGTGCAGCCAGGTCGACGGTCCACGGCGTTCCCGGATGCGGCGGGGCTCCGCGCAGGGCGTCGACGAAGTCGTCGACGGCAGCGACGAATTCGGGAGTCAGCGACGCCGGCGGATGAGTGGGCAGGTTGTTCTCCAGAGCCGTGCAGGAGATGGTGACGGCATTGAGCGCGGTGCGGTAGGAACGCAGCCACCGGCGCAGCTCCCGGGAGTCCATCCGGGTGGCGCCGGATGCGGCTTCGAAGCCGGCGCGGGCGCGGTAGGCGTGTTGCCACGCCGACGACACAGCATCGGCCGGACGGTCGATGCGATGGACGTACGCGCGGACAATCGTTGCGGCATAGTCGATCTCGGTCTTGAGCAGTTCGCCGGCCCGATGATGCAACCTGGTCAGCGCGTGGTCGGGAAGCATGACGTGGGCGCCGACCGCGAGCCCGCCGCCGAGGACGACCGAGAACAGCCGGTCCTCGAGCGTCGCACCGGCAGTGGCGGCGTCGATCTCGAGGAGGAACACGACGGCCGCCGACAGGGTCGCGCTGGTGGCGACGTAGCCGGTGCGCGTCGCCGCATACGTCGCCGCGAAGCACAGCGTGGCCAGTACGGCGCCGAACAGCCCGGTGGGGTGCAGCAGCAGCACGATCACCGAGGCGACGACGATCCCCACGGCAATGCCGGCCAACCGGCCGACGCAACGCGTGTAGGTGTGCGCAGTCTCGGGACGCAACACCATCAACACCGTCAGCGGAATCCAGAAACCGAATGCGATCGGCGCGAACCGGTCGGCGACCGCGCCGATCGCGACCGCAACCGACAACCGGACGGCGTGCCGCAGGATCGGCGAGTTCACCGTCATGTGCGCCCGCACCGTGTCGCGGGCCGAGTGCAACGGGCTGATCAGGTCGGGCCGGTACAGGTCGGGAAAGCGCAGTTGCGCCGCTTCGTGCAGTTGTTGCGAAAGCCGTTTCACCCCGGCATCTTCGGGACTGCCGCCCGCCGATACCGCGACCTCCAGCCGCACCAGGCCGTGTTCGGCGCTCCGTCTGGCGGTGCGGCTGTGATCGGCGATCGCGTCGAGGACGTCGGCACCGGCCGCCAGCATGCGCGACACCTCTTCGCGCCGGGCGTCGGGCACATCGCGCAGCATGCGCAACGTCGCCATGATCCGCTCCGGCAACCGATGCCCGCCGCGGTAGGCCTCGGGATGACGGCTCGCCTGCGTGTCGACGAACGCATCGCGCAACGACGGCTTCAGCGTCGCATCGGCGGGGGTGTCCGCATCGTCCGCGACGTCACGGGCGTTCGCCGCCAACGCGCGGTACGCATCGGTCAGCGCGTGGCGTTGAGTGCGCCAGCGCCGTGGCGGCCAGACGGCGATCAACCCCGCTTGCAGAGCACCGCCGGCGATCGTCAGCAGAGTGGCGGCCAACACCGAGGCCGTCGTCGGCGCCAGCGGCGGCGCGATCACAAGCAACGCGCCGCCGGCGGCTGCGACCAGGCCGGCGTTGCGCCCGACCGCCCACTGCAGCCCCGCACCGAAGCACCACAGCCCGACGACGACTACGAACACCACGTCGAACGATGAGGCCAACGACCCGAGGAGAACCGCTGCGCCCATCTCCGCGGCCACCACGAGCACCCGGGCGATCCGGCCGCCGGGACTGTCCTGCAGAGCGACGGCACCGGCCACCGCGGCGGCGCTCGCCGCCCACACCGCCGTCGCCCCCGAGTCCCACAGCAGCGCGATCGCGGCCACTGTCAAAACCCCGAGCAGGCTCCGGGCCGCCGCCCCCACGTCAGCCGCGTTCGGCCGCAAGGCATCCACGACCCGGCTGACGGTGCTCACCGGTCCATTCTGCCGCCTCCCGGGCTCATCACCGGTGCAGTACACGCGCCGATTCTGTGGCGTCGCACCGGCGACTGCGTACAGCAGCAACCGCGTTGTCTCAAACATCATGTGGCACACCGCAAAGCCGGCAGCCCGGGCTGCTCCCGGTCGCTGACTCGAATTGCCCGCACCGAACCGGGTTCGGCGTTAAGGTCAGCTGTCGGGCGGCAACCACCGAGCGAATCCGCGAACGTCGATGGTCGATCGGCCGCGGCAAACGAAGGGAATCGTCATGAGCACGGCGGCGGAGCGAGCAGCGCAACTCGATCTGGTGGCCCGGCTGAAATCGGCCTATCCGGAACTGCCGGACGCGCCGACGCCGGACCTCCTCGATCACGACCGGATCACCGCCTACCTCAAACCCGTACACGACGTCGGCGGGGAACCGGATGCGCCGATGAAGTACGAGAACAAGGAGTACGAGCTCTGGGAGCACATGACATACGTCATCTGCGAGGTGCTTGCCTGGCGCGGCATCTGGCTCTCGGAGGAACGCCGCAGGATCGGCAACGTCGATGTGGGCAGGGCCGAATACCTGGGCCTGCCGTACTACGGCCGCTGGCTGCTGGCCGTGGCACGGGTGCTGGTCGAAAAGCACCACATCGGCTTGACCGAACTGAGCGAACGGATGGCCGACGTCAAGGCTCGGTACGAAGGCGGGTTGGCAGGTAGGACGCTGGAAGCGAAACCGAAGTCCGAAGGTGACGGGTCGCAGGTCAAGCGCAACGCCCATCACAAGCACGCGGTCGGTAAAGGCGACCCGCAGGTGTATGCCGGGCAGGCCGGCGAGCCGAAGTTCAAAGTCGGTGACGCCGTGGTGGTCCGGGAGCTGCCGGTGATCTTCTACACCCGAACGCCGGAATATGTACGGGGCGCCAAGGGCGAGATCGCGACCGTCGCCTACGAGAGCCCGGCGGCCGAGGACGAGACGTGGGACCGCCCGGCGAAACCCGAATGGTTCTACGTCGTGCGGTTCAACATGTCCGAGTTGTGGCACGGCTACACCGGCACCGACGACGATGTCATACAGACCGAGATCCCCGAGCACTGGCTGGAGGCCGCCTCATGACCGACCACGGTCACGACCACGATCACGACCGCACCGTCGCACCGATGGTCGACGAGATCACCGACTTCGAGGTCCTCGAGATCGCCTTGCGTGAACTGTGTATCGAGAAGGGCATATTCACCGCAGAGGAGCATCGCCGCTTCACCGAGTTCGCCGAGCAGATCGGGCCCACGCCGGCTGCCACGCTCGTCGCCCGGGCGTGGCTGGATCCCGAGTTCAAGGAGCTGGCGCTGGCCGAACCGATGACCGCCAGCAAGGAAGTGGGCGTCGACTGGATGGAACCGACAGGTTTCGGAACACCCAGCGACTTCACAGCTTTCGAGATACTCGCCGACACCCCGACACTGCACAACGTGATCGTGTGCGCGTTGTGCTCCTGCTATCCGCGCCCGATCCTCGGCAATTCACCGGAGTGGTACCGGACCCCCAACTACCGCAGGCGCATGGTCCGCTGGCCGCGTCAGGTGCTGGCGGAGTTCGGGCTCTACCTGCCCGACGAGATCACGGTCCGGGTACAGGATTCCAACCAGAAGCACCGCTTCATGGTGATGCCGATGCGCCCGCCGGGGACCGAGGACTGGACCGAGAGCCAACTCGCCGAGATCATCACCCGCGACTGCTTGATCGGGGTCGCGCTGCCCAAGGCGGGCGTGACCACCAACGTCATCATCGACACCCGCCCGGCCGTTCACCCGGTACCAGAAGCATGAATGACACAGCCGCCGTTCCGGAACCGCTCGCCGAGATCGTCGAGCGCAACCAGGTCTGGTCCCGGATGGCCGAGAAGTACGGGGTGACAAACCCGGTGCCGCCGTGGAAGACCAGCCTCGACGGCATGTGCGACGCACTGGATCGTGCCTCCTGCGACGCAGAGGTCCCGGACTTCAAGGAGCGCCGCGACGAGGAGGACGAGTTGTCGGCGACGGTCTATGTGAATCTGCCTTACCCGGAGAACCAGTTGGTGTCACTGGCCCATTCGCTGATGGCGCGCGGCGTCATCGACGAAGCCGAACTCCGGCAACGGCTCGCCAGTATCCGCGCACGGCTGGAGGCCTGAGCGTCCCGGCGGGTTAAGTTCACCGTCGTGGAGAAAGTGATCATCACCCTCAGGGGAGCCGGCGATGACGCCTGGTGCGTGCGGATACGCGAATCCGTCGTGCCGGATCTGCTGGGGTTGGGCCTACCGGGGCTGGCCATCAACGTGCGCGACGATCCGGTGCGCGACTCGCTGATGACGCTGACGACGCTGGATCCGCCGGTGGTCGGGTTCGTCAGCCTGTGGACGCAGCAGTCCTACGGCGAGCAGGTGAGCGCGGCGATCGCCCGGCTGCGACAGGAGGCCGACGAGGTCGCCGGCTATCTCGTCACCGAGTCGGTGCCGCTCCCGCCGCCCAGAACCGCTGCGGGACAGCGCACCGAGGGCTTCGCCAATGTCGCGTTGCTGCGCAGGCCCGCCGAGTTGGACGAAGCCACCTGGCTGACGCGCTGGCACATCGATCACACGCCGGTCGCCATCGAAACCCAGTCGACCTTCGGTTACGTCCAGAACACGGTGGTGCGCGCACTGACCCCCGCGGCACCCGCGATCGCGGCGATCGTCGAGGAACTCTTCCCGGAAGCGGCGATCTCGGATCTGCACGCGTTCTTCGGCGCAGCCGACGACGACGAGTTGCGCAGCCGGATGGAACGCATGGTGACCAGCACAACGGCGTTCGGCGCCAACCGCGACGTCGACACGGTGCCCACCAGTCGCTACGTCTACCGGACGCCGTTCGCCGACGGCACCCCGTGACGCCTACGCTGCTGCCGTGGCTGAAACGACCCTGAAGATCGCCGACGACAACCGGGTGCGCACGCTGACCCTGAATCGGCCCGAGGTGCTCAACGCGTTCGACGACGAGCTGTACCGCACAACTGCAGAGGCGCTGCGGGCGGCCGCCGCCGATCCGGAGGTGGCGGTCGTGCTGCTGACCGGCGCGGGCAGAGCGTTCAGCGCGGGCAACGATCTCAACGAGATGCAAAGGCGCATAACCGATCCCGCGTTCAACGAACAGGGCAGCCACTTCACGACGATGATCGACGCACTCGCCGACTTTCCGAAACCGTTGATCTGCGCCGTCAACGGAGTCGGAGTCGGGATCGGTGCGACGATTCTCGGCTATGCGGACCTGGTCTTCATGTCGTCCACCGCACGGCTGAAGACGCCGTTCACCAGCCTCGGGGTCGCGCCGGAGGCGGCGTCGTCGTACCTGCTGCCGCGCTTGATGGGCCGGCAGAACGCCGCCTGGCTGCTGATGTCGTCGGAGTGGGTCGACGCGGTCGAAGCTCAGCGGATGGGGCTCGCATGGAAGGTTTGTGCGCCCGAGGACCTGCTGGCCGAGGCGCGCCGCCACGCAGCGATCCTCGCGTCGCGGCCCATCACAAGCCTGATGGCGGTCAAGCAGACGATCACCGCGCCGACGCGCGAGGCCGTCACCGCCGCGACCGCACGGGAGAACGAACATTTCGCGGTGTTGATGGGCACCGCGGCGAACGCCAGTGCGCTGGCCGACTTCACCGGTAAGCGGGCTAGCGACTGACCGCTCTGGGTGTCGCGTTGTCGACCTCGTTGTGGGCGGCGATGAGCGCCCGGAGTGTGCGCCGGCACCGCCCGCAGTCGCCGCCCGCGCCGCAGGCCTCGGCGATCTGCTTCGACGTGCGCGCCCCGTTCGCCACGCATTCGGTGACGTCGTGACTGGTGATCCCCATGCACAGGCAGACAAACATCGGCGTCCCCGTCAGCCCTGCTCGCCGACGCTCATCAAGTGGGCGAACCGCCCGACGAACTGGGTCGGATAGGCGCCGAGGCCCACGTTCGACATCCACTCCGCGGCCGCGTCCGGATGGTCGAGCCACTGTCTGGCCGCGTCCTCGTCCTCGATCTCCTGCAGGATCATCACTTCCTGACCGTCATCGAGGGCACGGTAGACCCAGATCTTGCGCACCCCGCCGCGCTTGAAGCGCTCGAGGCCGTCGTGCACCTTGACCATCAGCCTCGAGACGTCCTCGACGGACGACATGACGCCGACGACTACCCGACCGACGTGGTCGGCGGGGGAGGGGGCGTACAGGTCGATCTTCTCGACAACTTCGCCACCGAAGATCGGCGGGATGTCGTCGACCCCGGCGACGTCGAACCATTTGAAGACGCCCGACGAACGCAGGACGTCGCGAATGGACCGGGCATTGCGAATTCCGATCGTCACCAGGACGCGGTTCGCCTCCCAAATGGAGGTGTAGACGACGACATGATGAGCGCCTATTGATTGCAATTCGTCGCGGCGCTTCTTGAGCCATTTCCACATTCGCTCGACGTCGGCGACGCGAAAGTCGCACGCAAGAATCAACGAGTGCAGGTCGTACTGACTCATCGATTCTTCCTGTCCGCCTCGGGCCTCGGTCAACGGTTAGCGCAGTCTAACCTTACTTAGCCTAGGCAGTCCAGAGTAGGGTCCCGATATCGGTCGCGAGTCGGCGGCGAGGCTCGTCATTGCGCCGAAAACACGCCTCGCGCAAGCGATAAAGCGAGCTTGTCGAGGGTAACTGGACTAGGTTGGACGCTGCGCGCGCGACAGCGTCTTCTGACCAGCCCTCAAGTGCCTAGGAGCGACCATGCAAGGCGATCCGGACGTCCTGAAACTGCTCAACGAGCAGTTGACAAGCGAACTCACAGCGATCAACCAGTATTTCCTGCATTCCAAGATGCAGGCGAATTGGGGCTTCACCGAACTCGCCGAATACACGCGCAAAGAGTCCTTCGAGGAAATGAATCATGCGGAGGACATAACCAATCGAATTCTGCTCCTCGACGGCCTGCCCAATTATCAGCGGTTGTTCTCGCTGCGGATCGGCCAGACCCTGCGTGAGCAGTTCGAGGCCGACTTGGCGATCGAGTACGAGGTGGTCGAGCGCCTGCGCCCGGGCATCATCATGTGCCGCGAGAAGGGCGACGCCACCTCGGCGAATCTGCTGGAGAAGATCCTGGGCAACGAGGAAGACCACATCGACTACCTGGAGACCCAGCTTCAGCTGATGGACAAGCTCGGCGACGAGCTCTACGCGGCGCAGTGCGTGTCGCGCCCGCCGACCTCGCTCTAGCGGCTCCCTCCCCTTTTCGCCGCGAGCGTGCGCGTCTGTAGATGACACGCCGCTCAGAATCAGCGTTTTGCGCACGCTCGCGGCGGCAATCCTGTCCCGGCGCGTAACTTTCCTAGCCTGACTAACGATATGGCTGTGGAAGGTTCGACCGCGGGAGGGAGACATGACGGATCAAACTGCGTCTGACGTGAGCCGGGATTCGGGCAACACGATGATCGGCACGCAGCGGCGCAACGTCGTCTTCGTCGCGGTACTGCTCGGCATGCTGCTGGCCGCACTCGACCAGACGATCGTCGCGACCGCGCTGCCGACCGTGGTGGCCGACCTCGGCGGCGCCGGTCACCAGTCCTGGGTGGTGACCAGCTACCTGCTCGCCTCGACGATCGTCACCGCGGTGGTGGGCAAGCTCGGCGACCTCTTCGGCCGCAAAGCGGTGTTCCAGGTGTCGGTGCTGTTCTTCCTCGCCGGGTCGGTGTTGTGCGGCATGGCCGGGACGATGACAGCGCTGGTGGCGTCGCGCGCCCTGCAGGGCATCGGCGGCGGCGCCATCATGGTGACGGCGATGGCGGTCATCGGTGAGGTCATCCCGCTACGGGACCGCGGCCGCTACCAAGGCGCACTCGGCGCGGTGTTCGGTGTCACCACGGTGATCGGCCCGCTGCTCGGCGGGTTCTTCACCGACCACCTCACCTGGCGCTGGGCGTTCTGGATCAACGTTCCCGTCGCGCTCGTCGTGCTCGCGGTCGGTGCCGCGGCCATCCCGTCGCTGGCCAAGACCGGGCGCGCGGTGATCGACTACGCCGGCATCCTGTTCATCGGTCTCGCGGCGTCCGGGCTCACGTTGGCGACCAGTTGGGGCGGCAGCACCTATCCGTGGTCGTCCGGCGTGATCATCGCGCTGTTCGCCGGCTCGGCTGTCGCGCTCGCGATCTTCGTCCGGGTGGAACTCCGTGCGGCCGAACCGATCCTGCCGATCCGGCTGTTCGCCAGCCCGGTGTTCACCGTGTGTTGCGTGCTCGGCTTTATCGTCGGGTTCGCGATGCTCGGAGCGCTGACCTTCCTGCCGACGTTCATGCAGTTCGTCGACGGTGTCTCGGCGACGACGTCGGGCCTGCGCACGCTTCCGATGGTCGCCGGCATGCTCATCACGTCCGTCGGCAGCGGCCAGATCGTCGGGCGCACCGGCAGATACCGGATCTTCCCGATCGCCGGCACCGCGACCATGGCCGTCGCATTCTGGTTGCTGTCCGGTATGGACGCCGCAACACCCACCTGGCAGCAGTCGCTGTACCTGTTCGTCCTCGGTGCGGGCATCGGCCTGTGCATGCAGGTCCTCGTGCTGGTCGTCCAGAACACGTCGAGCTTCGCCGACCTCGGTGTGGCGACGTCAGGGGTCACGTTCTTCCGGACCATCGGAAGTTCTTTCGGGGCAGCCATTTTCGGCAGCCTCTTCGCCAACTTCCTGGCGGCCCGCATCGGCCCCGCCTTGATCGCGGCAGGCGCGCCGCCGCGCGCCGCGGAATCGCCTCAGGCGCTGCACATGTTGGGGCCCGACATGGCCGCGCCGATCATCGACGCGTACGCGGACTCGCTCGGCCGGGTGTTCCTGTGCGCGGTACCGGTCGCGCTTGTCGGCTTCGTCGTATCGCTGTTCCTCAAGGAGGTGCGACTGCGCGAAGTGGAGACGATCTCGGCCTCGGACCTCGGCGAGGGCTTCGGGATGCCGGGCACCGAATCGCCGGAGAAGATCCTCGAAGTGGCCGTCGGTCGGCTGTTCCGCGACTCACCCGACATCCGGTTGCGAGCGCTGGCCGCACAACCCGGCTGCGAACTCGACGTCTGCCAGATGTGGGCGCTGCTCCAGATCTACCGGCAGAACCAGGTGTTCGGCTCCGCGACGCTCACCGACATCGCCGAACGGCTGCGGGTGCCCCATGAGGTCATCGAGCCCGCCTTCGACGATCTCGTGCACCGCGGACTCGCACTGCGTACCGGTGGACGCCTGTGGCTCACCCAGGAGGGCATCAGGCAGGTCGACGCGATCTCCACCGCCATCGTCGGCCGCATCGTCGAGAAGCTGGCCACCTCGCCGTCGTTCGAGGGCCGTCCGGACCGGCTGCAGGTCGAGGCGGCGCTAGAGCGAATCGCCCACCGCATGCTCGTGCAGCGCGATTGGAGCGACGACCGCGCGCAGCTGGTCACCGCGGGCTGAAACAGCGTGCAGTCACGGCGTACGCTGCCGTCATGAGTCGAATTGGGGACTTCGCCGACGACGATGCTGCGGCCTGGGCGGTGAAGTCACCGGACATCGGCGTCGCGATGGCGGGTTTCAGCAACGCGGTCTACACCAAGAACCGACTGCCCCTTCGTGTGCGCGAACTCGCCCGGATGGTGATCGCGTTGAACAACGAATGCGTGGTCTGCCAGAACGTCCGCGACTCCAAGGGGTCGGCGGCCGGCGTCGACGAGGACCTCTACGACCACGCCGCGCAGTGGCAGACCTGGCCGGGTTACAGCGCGCAGGAGCGGATCGCCGCGGAGTTCGCCGAACGCTTCGCCACCGACCACACCGGCTTGCGCGACGACGAGGATTTCTGGCAGCGCTGTCGCGATCAGTTCTCCGACGAACTGCTCACCGACCTGGCGCTGTCGTGCGCGATGTGGCTGGGCATGGGCCGGATGCTGCGCACGCTCGATATCGGGCAAAGCTGCAAGATCACGCTGTGAGTCGCCGCGCGGCCGCGCACAATGGCTCTCGTGAACCCCGCCAAACCGCTCGCCGCCGCGGCGATCGCCCAGCTCGAGGCTGATGGCGTCGCGACCCTGATCGGCACGGTCGTCAACCCGGCCGGGCTGACGCAGGCGAAGACCGTTCCGTTGCGCCGCATGGGCGCTTTCGCCGATCCCGGCCTGGGTGCGAGCCCGGTGTGGCACGCCTTCGCGATCGACCAGACCGGCATCGTGTTCAGCGACGCGATCACCCCCGTGGGCGATCAGCGGGTCCGCATCGACTTGAGCGCCCTGCGTATCCTCGGCAATGGATTGGCTTGGGCGCCAGCAGCTTTCTTCAACCAGGACGGGTCACCCGACCCGTACTGCAGCCGAGGCGCGTTGTCCCGGCTTCAGGACCGGCTGTCGGATGAGGGGCTGAGCACCGTCGTCGGCCACGAGATGGAGTTCGTCCTCGTCGGTCCCGACGGCAGCCGCCTGCCGTCGCATTTGTGGGCGCAGTACGGGCTCGCCGGTGTGCTGGAGTTCGAGGGGTTCGTACGCGACGTCACCAACGCCGCGACCGCTTCGGGGATCGCGATCGAGCAGTTTCACCCCGAATACGGGGCGAACCAGTTCGAGATTTCTTTAGCTCCGCTGCCGCCTGTAGCAGCCGCCGACGCGCTGGTGCTGATGCGGATCATCGTGGCCAGGGTGGCGCGGCAGTGCGGTATGCGCGTCAGCCTGTCGCCGGTGCCGTTCGCGGACAGTGTCGGATCCGGTGCGCATCAACACTTCTCGATGAAGCGAGGGGAGACGCCGCTGTTCTCCGACGGCACGGGCGTCAACGGAATGACCCCGGCCGGCGAGTCGGCGATCGCCGGCCTGGTCGCCGGCTTGCCCGAGGCGCAAGGCGTGCTGGCCGGTTCCGTGCTGTCCGGTCAACGGATGCAACCGGGACACTGGGCCGGCGCATACGTCTGCTGGGGCACCGAAAACCGCGAAGCCTCAGTGCGATACGTGTTCGGCGGCCCGAGCAACCCGCACGGGGCGAACATCGAGGTCAAGGTCACCGACCCGTCGGCGAACCCCTACTTCGCGACCGCCGCCATCCTCGGACTCGCGTTGGACGGGATCGAGCGCCAACAGCCACTGCCGCCGGAGACGACCGTCGACCCCGCGACGTTGTCGGACGACGAGCGCGAACGCTCCGGCACCGTGCTGTTGCATGCAAAGCAGGAAGAAGCGCTCGACGTGCTGGCCGGGTCAGCGCTGATGCGTGGGATTCTCGGCGACGCTGCTGTGGACGCCATCGTGGCAGTGCGCCGCTACGAACACGACAACTTCGGCAACCTGAGCCCCGAGGAAGTCGCGGACAAGTTCCGGTTGGCGTGGAGCGTCTGACTCAGACCAGGCCGGTCGCGTCGAAGACCCACGACATGTCGGCGTTCGCGAAGTCCTCCATCCACGTCGGCGGCGCATGGTTGGCCAGCGCCCCCATGTCCCAGTAGTCCTTCCACAAGGTGATCTTGCCGTCCTGGACGCGGTGCACGCTGACGAACTGGAGTACCGCGGATTCGCCGGTGCGCCAATGCCATTCCTCGTGATGCTCGTACATCACGTCCGCGCCGTTGTCGACCATCAGACCGTTGAAGTTCTCGTAGGAGGCCAGCGGCTCGAGCCCGATCTTCAACCGTTTGACGATGTCCTCCGGCCCACGCGCCGCCGCCGTCGGGCCCACCGGCATGTCGAGGTAGATGCAGTCCTCGGCCAGGAACGTCTTGACCGACTCCCAGTCCCGCGCCGAGAGCGCCTTCCACATGCCGAGCACCGTATCCTCAACTGACACTGGTCAATTCACCTTCCTGGTGAGCGGGGGCCGGCGCCCTGTGCGCCGCACGCAGGAACCGCCCGGTCCGCCGGTTGCCGACCAGTTCGGTGGGGGCGCCGTCGAGGAACACTGCACGTCCGCCGACGAAGACGGCGCTCACCGTGTCGTCGTTGCGGTTGACCATGCGCGACAGCCCGCCGTATTGGTCGACAGCCGCTTCGGCGTAACCGTCCAGCGACTCGTCGAGCCGGGCGGGGTCGATCACAACGACGTCGGCGCGGTCCCCGACGCGCAGATGCCCCGCGTCGATGCGGTACCAGTCGGCCAGCTCTCCGGTGACCCGGTGCACCGCCTGTTCCACGGTCATGAAAGGTCTGCCGGCCTGCTCTGCGTCGCGGACGTGACGCAGCAGGCGCAGGCCCATGTTGTAGAACGCCATGTTGCGCAGGTGGGCCCCGGCGTCGGAGAAGCCCATCTGAATTCCGCTGTCGCGAGCGAGCTTTCGCAGCACCTCGGGCCGATGGTTGGAGATCGTGGTCCGCCAGCGCAGCGCCCTGCCGTGCTCGAGCACCAGGTCGAGGAACGCGTCGACCGGGTGCAACCCGCCGCGGTCCTGCCCGACCCGCCCGAACGACTTACCGACGACCGACTCATCCGGGCAGGCGACGATCTCGGCATCGAAGAAGTCGCGCTGCCACACGCGGATCCCGAGCTTGCTCTCGTACTCCTTGCGGAACCGGCGCCGGTACGCCTCGTCGCGCATCAACTCGTTGCGCTCGACCTCGTCGCGCATGTGCAGGGCCGCCGCGCCCGCGCCGAACTCCTCGAAGACGACGAGGTCGATACCGTCGGCGTAGACCTCGAACGGGACCGGCAGGTGCTGCCACCGGAAGTTGCCGCCGAGCCTGTTCACCAACCGCGCGGCCGGGCCGAGGGCATGGATGGTGTACGGGTTGGATTTCACGTCGGCCGCCGAGAGCAGGCTGGTCTTGAGCGGGTTGCGGAACAAGCCGAGCGACTGCACCAACTGCGAGCCGAGGTTGAGTGGGTTCTGGATGTCGGGACCCGACTGCAGCACCCGGCCGGCGCGGCGCAGCAGCGACTTCAACCGCCGCAGCTCCCGCGGTTTGGCATACGTCGACGGAAGCGTCCGCGACCGGCAGACGTCGCCGTCGAGCTTGTCGAAAAGCAGCTGCTGCGAGGACATTCCGACGAAGCCCGCCTTCAGGGCGTCCGCGAGCCAGCGCTCCATCTGCGCTTGTTCGCCCTTGGTGGGGCGAACGTCCTTGCGGGTGGCGCGGTCCAGGCCCATGACCGCCGCGCGCATGTCGGAATGCCCGATGAACGCCGCGACGTTGGGGCCGAGCGGCCGCGCCTCGAGGGCGTCGATGTACTCCTCGCAGTTCGTCCAGGTCTTGTGCTGCTCGACCGCGCCGATCACGTAGTCACGGGGGATCGCTTCGACCCGGCCGAAGATGTCCCCGGCGTCGGTGGCGTCGGCGTGCACCGTCGACAGCGAGCAGGAACCGAGCATCACGGTCGTCACGCCGTGCCGCAGGGACTCTGAGAGCGCGGGGCCGTCGAGGACCTCGACGTCGTAGTGCGTGTGGATGTCGAGCATGCCCGGCAGCACCCACTTGCCAGTCGCGTCGATGACCTGGGAGCAGTCGGTCGCGTCGAGGTCGTCGGCGCTCACCGCGACGACGCGGCCGTCCCGGATGCCGAGGTTGCGCACCGCCGACGGAGCGCCGGTGCCGTCGAACCAGCGCCCGTTGCGGATGATCGTGTCGTAGCTCACCACGCCATAGAACAGTGCGTGTTGACTGGTGTCAACAAAATCGTGAACACTTTTCGGAATTTGTCTACTGAGGCGATCGACGGGCTCTCACCCGCCGCGAGTGACCCCATCCGCACGCCGAAACGCGGCGCGTCGCTGTGCAGACACGGTCGGTCGGCCAACAGTAGGATCTGAGGATGATCAGGTCGCTGATGGTCGCCGTCTTCACCGTCACCCTGAGTTGTCTTTCGATCTCGGCCGTGGCGAACGCCGACCCCGCGCCGCCGTGCTCCTACACACTGTCTCCGCCGCACGTCGTGCAGGTGTCCGGCACGGACCTCGTCGCCGTGACGGTATCGCCGGCCGGTTGCAACGGCGCCACCCCGTATCAATCCGTCGCCTGCGTCCAACTGCAGGGCAGCCCGGGCCCGGGTCGGTGCAAACAGAACAACGGCTTGTTGGCAGCGCAGGTGTACTTCGCGCCGCACCAGCCCGGTGCGACGTACGTCGCCACCGGCCGAGGGTGCGCGACGACCGGCAATCCGCCGCAACCGGTCTGCCAGCCCGTCGGGCCGCTGACCGCGACGCTGTAGCGGCGGCCGGCCGCCGTTTAGCCGCAAGCGCCTCCGGGCATCCGCGAAATCAGCGGGTTCGTCAAGGAGCCGGCTCGACCGACCGAAGGAGCCGAGATGAACAACAACGTCATCGTGTGGATCATCGTCGCCATCGTCGTGATCGCCCTCATCGCTCTGGTGGCGTTCCTCGCCCGCAACGCGCGCACCAAGCGCCGGCGCGTCGAGGCCCAACGGTTGCGAGCGGAGATCGACCAGAAGTCGCAGCACGTCGACAAACGAGAATCCGTCGCCAAGGAAACGGAGGCCCGGGCCCGCGCCGCACAGGCCGAGGCCGAGGCGAAGGCCGCAGAAGCCGCCCGGCTGCAGGACGCCGCCCGTACGCACCACGACGCCGTGAGCAGCCAGCGCGACGAACTCGACGAGCAGCGCGCCCGCGCCGACGCGCTCGATCCCAAGGGCGGCAGATCAGACGCGGTGCCGCCCGAAGCCGACGGCACGCCCACCGACACCCGGGCGCCGGAGCAGCACCGTTCGTGACCAGCCGGACCCAGACCGCGTCGGCGGTGTTGTTCGACATCGACGGCACGCTGGTCGACTCGAACTATCTGCACGTGCACGCCTGGTACCGGGCGTTCGAAGAGGCCGGTCAGCCCGTGGAGGCCTGGCGCATCCACCGTTCGATCGGCATGGACGGTACGACGCTGGTCAACACGCTGGCCGGGGACGCCGACGCGGACGTGCGCGAGCAGGCGTCCGATCTGCACTCGCGCTACTACAAAGAGCTGACACCCATGCTCAGACGGTTACCGGGCGCCCGTGAACTGCTCGAAGCGGTGCACAAGCTCGACGTGAAAGTGGTGCTGGCCACCTCGGCGCCGGAGGACGAACTGACCATCCTGCGCGAGGTGCTCGACTGCGACCACCTGGTGTCCGCGGTGACGTCCTCGGAGGATGTGGACACCGCGAAACCGAAGCCCGACATCGTCAACGTCGCGTTGAAGCGTGCAGGCGTGACGGCTCCGCACGCGGTCTTCGTGGGTGACACGGTGTGGGACGCGGAGGCGTGCCGGCGCGCCGGCGTGGACAGCATCGGGGTGCTGAGCGGGGGAGTGTCCCCCGCAGAACTCGAAACGGCCGGTGTGCAAAGAGTTTTCGAGCATCCGCTCGATCTCTGTCAGCACCTCGACGACACCCCGATCGCGGCACTGGCCAATATCGTCGGCTCTCGTTGATCAACGCTCAGCGGGCAGGGCGTAGCGCAGGACCGCGGCGACGCCGTCGGCCGGATCGATGCGCTCGTCTGTGCGGATCAGCGCGGCGCCCGTCGCGATTGCCGCCATCGGCAGCGCCTCGTCGGCGCGCAGCGTCTGGTTCGCGGCCGTGCCGAGTTCGGACAGCACGTTGGCGTTCGGCGCGATCGTCATGAGGTCGTCGCCGGCCACGACTGTCCGGTCGCCGACGTCGCCGATGATCAGCGTCTCGACCGCGCCGGCCCGCAGCGCCGCGGTCACCCCGTCGAGCCCTTCCGTCGCCAAGCCCTCCCCGCGACCGAGCTCCGCGCTGAACCGCTGTGCGGCGTCGTCGATCGCGGCCAGGCGGCGATGCTGGAACTCCTGATAGATCGCGTGCTGCAGGTCCGTGTCGTCGAAACCGCTGTGCCGCGCCCCGACGGCGACGTCCACGACGAGCTCGGTTGCCCGCTCGGGCAGTTGCGCGACCAGGTCGGTGCGTGACTGCACCTCGCCGACGACGAACAAGACCTCGGGCGCGGCGTCGTCGACCAAGGCGGTGAGCCGGTTCGCGACGGCGCGGATGTTCTGTTGGCGCGCACCCTCGGCGCTGCGCTGCGGATCGCCGTAACCCGGTGACTCCGCACCCGAGGCCTTGTGCACCGGGTACGCGTCGCCGTCGACCGTGTCCGACACCGAGGTGCCGTCGCGGTACAGCGTGATGTCACCGCCCTCGTGGTCGACGATCACCACCGCGTACGTCGGCCGGTCGAGGCCGTGTTCGACCACGGGAACGATGTAAGGCAGCGGCGAGACGCGCACGACAGGCCCGATGGGCCGGATGAGATGTTCGTTGACGAGGACGCCCTCGATGCTCGCGATCACACCGCGACCACTGCGCCCCACCGGCGGAGTCGCGTCGAGGACGGCCTGCTCGATGTTCTGCGTGACGCCGGGATCGGCGCCCTGCTGCTCGAGCTCCTCGCGCAACGACCGCCACTTCAGCTCGAGCTGGGCGGCGGCGTCGGCGGTGTTGTGCGAATCGTCGAAATACACCGACGCGTAGGGGCCGTTCGAGGACAGCAGGGTGCGAAAGTGTTCGGGTTGCATGGCCGTTGGTTACCCGTCGAGCGACTGATGACACCCGTGCCCGCGAACCGGGCGCTCAGCGCGGTGGTGTCCAGGACACCGGCAGTCGCTTGATGCCGTGGATGAACGGCGACAGCAACATGGCCGGTTCCTCGGTCGCGGCGATGTCGGGTATCCGGCGATGCAGCTCCTCGAAGACGACGCTGATCTCGCGCCGCGCCAGGTTCGCGCCCAGGCAGAAATGCGCGCCACCGCCACCGAACCCGGCATGCGGGTTGGGGCTGCGTCCCACGTCGAACCTCCACGGGTCGGCGAACCGGTTCTCGTCACGGTTCGCAGAGCAGTACCACAGCGTCGCCTTGTCGCCCGCGGCCATCTTGACGCCGCTGAGCTCGCAATCCTCGGTGAGCGTGCGACGCATGTAGATCACCGGAGAGGCCCAGCGGACGATCTCCTCGACCGCGGTCGGCGCGAGCGTTTCGTAGTCCGCCCACCAGCGCGCCCGCTCCTCGGGGTACTGGGTGAGCGCGAGGACGCCGTGGCTGATCGCGTTGCGAGTGGTCTCGTTGCCGGCGACCACCAGCAGGATGAAGAACGACGCGATCTCGGCCGACGTCAGCCGTTCCCCGTCCACCTCGGCCTGCACCAGGGCCGTGGTCAGGTCTTCCTGCGGGTTGGCCCGACGGTCTTCGGCATGAGCGGTCGCATAGGCGCCGATGTCCATCGCGACCTTGACGAACTCCTCGTAGTCCTGCGCGATGTCCTTGTCCCCGAAACCGAGGATCACGTTGGTCCAGTGAAAGATCTGCTGGTGGTCGTCTTCCGGGATGCCCATCATGTCGCAGATCACCTGCAGCGGCAGTGGGCCGGCCAGGTCCGCGACGACTTCACCGTGGCCGTCGGGATGTTCGGCGATCATCGTCTCGACCAGGCGGCGGGCCCGGTCCCGCACCGACTCCTCGGTGCGCGCGACGACGCGCGGGTGTTCGCCGAGAACATGAACTGGCAATTGTCCTAACGATTTCCGCTTCTGCGGCCGGACACCGGCCTACGCTCGGGAGGGTGGATACCGCGACGCCGAGCATGCAAGAGGCTGCACTGGTTCGGGTGAACGGAGCCCCGCCGCCCGAGGTCCCGTTGTCCGACATCGACCTGGGCTCGTGGAAGTTCTGGGTGCAGCCCGACGAGTACCGGGACGGCGCATTCACGACGCTGCGACGTGAAGCGCCGGTGTCGTTCCATCTGCCGCTGGAGACGCCCGGCGTCGAGGAGGGGCCCGGGCACTGGGCGATCACCAGGTTCGACGACGTCTGGTATGCGAGTCGTCATCCGCACATCTTCAGCTCGAGCCCGAGCATCACGATCAACGACGCCAACTCGGAGGTGTCGGAGTACTTCGGCTCGATGATCGTGATGGACGATCCCCGACACCTGCGGCTGCGCAACATCGTCAGCCGGGCGTTCACCCCGCGCGTCGTCGCGCGCACCGAGGAGTCGGTGCGGGACCGGGCCCGCCGCCTGGTCGAGACGATGATCGCCGAAC
>NZ_LZKP01000174.1 GCF_001672895.1 Mycobacterium sp. E740 | reverse complement strand
CGGCTGGGCTTTTCTTCTTGGACAGGCTTACTGTTCGGACTTCTCACGCTGCTCGGCGGCCTTTGCGCCACTCCGCGCGGATTCCGCCTCGGCCTCTTTCTGGGCGGCGTCACGCTGGGCGTCGGCCTTGTCCTGCTGGGCCTTGCCTTCGCGGACCATGTCGTCCTGTCCGGTGACGGTGCCGACCCCTTCCTTGACCTTTCCCTTGACGCCTTCGACGACGCCCTTGACGCCTTCCTCAGGGCCACTGTTCTTGTCGCTCATGCTCACCTTCCAACGTGCGGTGGATCTGGTTCATCAGGTTGGTCCAACACCGGGGAACTTCCCGGTGCTCCGGTCGGGTTCCCGACGCTCTGAGCGACTAAACGTGGCGCGCCGCGTGGCCGGCCGCGGTCACTGATCGACGACATCGTCGTCGGCATCGAGCTCCACCGCCTCCATCTGCTCCTGCCAGTCGGCCGGCGACACCTCCATCGGTGGACTCGCTGCGGAAGCGGCGGGCTCCTCGTCGTCGGACGGCGGTTCGCTGGCGGCGCGCTGCTGCTCCACCGCGTCGGCGACCGGGACGTCGTCACGAAGCCTTTCGTTTTCTGGCATAGCCGTCGGATACCCGGTCGCCCTCCGCGGAAACGGGCCGCACTGACCTGCTGAATCCACGATGCGAAGTGCGTTGTCCCCATTGCGAAGCGGCGGATATCCGGTATGCGAAGAGTCGCTCGGAGAACCGTTTTGCTCCAGATGTGCTCGGGTAGGCGGACGGCATGTCACCCCTGTCGGCTCCGCGTTCGGTGCTGCTGTGGCACGTGCACGGCTCGTGGACGGAGTCCTTCGTCTCGGGCCGTCATCGCTGTGTGTTGCCTGTGAACGACGAGAAGGACGCAAACGGACGCGGTCTGTGTGGTCGCAATTGGCCACGCGCACAGGAGGTTTCAGTAAAGGATCTGCGCGACGAGGCCATCGACCTGGTGCTGTTGCAGCGTCCGGAGGAGATCGAGCTCGCCGCCCGCTGGCTGGGACGGCGGCCCGGGGTCGACGTGCCCGCCGTTTACGTCGAGCACAACACGCCGCGGCCGTTCGCGGTGGACAGTGTCCATCCGCTTGCTGACCGCGCCGACATCCCGATCGTGCACGTGACCGACTTCAACCGGTTGATGTGGAACAACGGCGACGCGCCCACCTGCGTCATCACCCACGGCATCGCCGACCCGGGCCTGCTCTACACCGGGGAGGTCGCGGCCGCCGCCACGATGATCAACGAACCGTGCCGCCGCTGGCGCACAGTGGGAACCGATTTGCTGGCGGGGTTGGGCGAGCATGCCCCGATCGACGTCTGGGGAATCGACACCGACGTGCTGACCGAGTGCATCAGTAGCGCTCGGGTGCGGGGCAGGGGCGACGTTCCCACCGCGCAGTTGTTGCCCGAGGTCGCGCGGCGGCGGGTCTTCCTGCACACCGCCAGGTGGACATCGCTGGGCCTGTCGCTGATCGAGGCGATGTTCATGGGGATGCCGGTGGTGGCGGTGGCCTCGACCATGGCGCCGCTGGTGCTGCCGCCCGAAGCCGGGGTGGTCAGCGCCGACGTCGACACGCTCGCTCGCGCGCTGGCCGGCTTCGTCGCGGACGGCGCGGCCGCCTCGGCGGCCGGAAAGGCTGCGCGCGACGTGGCCCTGGCGCACTTCGGAATCGAACGCTTCCTCGCGGAATGGGACGACCTCATCGACGAGTGCTGCCGATGAGAACGACGGAAAGGGGGACCCCGATGAGGATCGCCATGGTGTCCGAGCACGCAAGCCCACTCGCTGCGCTCGGCGGGGTCGACGCCGGTGGGCAGAACGTACACGTCGCGGAACTGTCCGCAGGCCTGGTCAGACGCGGCCACCAGGTGACCGTTTACACCCGCAGGGACGACCCGGATCTGCCCGAGCGCGTCGAGACGCCGCAGGGCTACCACGTCGTGCACGTCCCCGCCGGGCCGGCTGAGCAGATACCCAAAGACGACCTGCTGCCCTACATGGGCCCGTTCGCCCAGTTCCTCGACGCCGAGTGGTCTGCTGACCGCCCCGACGTGGCGCACGCCCACTTCTGGATGTCGGGCATTGCCACGCAGCTCGCCACGCGTCACCTGAATCTGCCTGCGGTGCAGACCTTTCACGCGCTCGGCGTGGTGAAACGGCGTCACCAGGGCGTACAGGACACCAGCCCGCCGGAGCGGCTGCATCTGGAGGCGATGGTCGCCCGCACGGCGACATGGGTCGCCGCCACGTGCACCGACGAGGTGTTCGAGCTGATGCGCCTCGGCAGGTCACGCGACCGAATCTCGGTGGTGCCCTGCGGAGTCGATCTCGACCTGTTCAGCCCGGCAGGTCCGGTTGCGCCACGCAACGACATGCACCGCATCGTCAGTGTCGGCCGTTTCGTGCCGCGCAAAGGCTTCGACGTGGTTGTGCGCGCATTGCCGCAGATGCCCGACACCGAACTGGTGATCGTTGGGGGACCCGACGCCTCGCAGCTGAGCTCCGATCCCGAGGCGTGCCGATTGATCGAGCTGGCAACGCAATTGGGTGTGGCCGACCGGGTGCGGTTGTACGGTGCGGTGTCCCGCGACGAGATGCCCGCGATCCTGCGTTCGGCCGATGTGGTGGCCTGCACTCCGTGGTACGAGCCGTTCGGCATCGTGCCGCTGGAGGCGATGGCGTGCGGAGTCCCGGTGGTGGCGTCGGCGGTCGGCGGGATGCTGGACACCGTCGTACACGACGTGACCGGACGGCTGGTCAAGCCGAAACGCCCGGACGAGGTCGCCAAGGCCGTCAACCATCTGATGCACGACGACTTCCTGCGGCAGAGCATGGGGGCCGCGGGGCGCGACCGCGCGCGGGCCCGCTACTCATGGGACCGAATTGCCGCCGACAGCCAGCGGATCTATGACCGGCTGGTGCCGGTCCGCGTTCCGCTCGCCGAACCGACGACGAGTCTGTCGTCCGGATGACCGGCTCAACTCGACTCCAGCAGGGACACGGCCTGTTCGACCGCGCTCGGCAGCGGCCGTCGCCGAGCCATCACCGCGGGCAGCCGCGCGACCGCTTCGACCGCGCCCCGGGCATGGTCGCGATCCCGCAGCGCCGCCAGGGCAAGACGTCCAGTTGCGCTGAGGCAGCGCCGAATCGGCCGGCGCAACCAGGTGGTGAGCACATCGTTGCGCAACACCCGTGCTTGTTGGGCCGCGGTGGTCGCGCGAACCGTGGACGGCTGGTGTATCGCAACCAATCGCGGGTAGTAGCAGAGGTCCCAGCCGGCCGTTGCCATGTCGAGCGCGAGCAGTTGCTCCTCGCCGCGGAAATGCAGGATGTCGCTGAAGCCGCCCGCTTGCTCGAACGCGCGCTTGCGCACCATCGCCGCGCAACTCATGAAGCCCAGAATCGACGGACCGGGCAGGTCCGGCCGGTGACCCAGCGGACTGTCCGCGAGCAGGGTGCAGAACCGGTCCTCGGTGCGCTGCGGCAAGACGATGGTGCGGGCGGCCAACAAACCCACGGACGGATGACGTTCGAACGCTTCGGCACCCATGGCCGGAGCCTCCGGCACCCACCAGGAATCGTCGTCGCAGAACGCCGCGTAGGGCGTGCGGCACGCCGCCACCCCGACGTTGCGGCCGACCGCGCCGAGGTTGACGCTCAGTTCGACAAGCTGCAGCCGGCCGGCGGATCGCGCCGTGAGCTTCCTCACGGCGGCGGCACTGCCGTCTGTGGAAGCGTTGTCCACCACCACGATCGGGCACGGCGTGGTGTCCAGCAACCGGGTGAGGACGCTTGCCAGTTCCGCGGCGCGGTTCTGGCTGGCGATGACGAACGAGACGTCGGTCGGGGCTGCTGGGCCTCCCATGTCCGTGCTGGCTACCCGGCGATCGGCAAGGCAAACGATGCATGACATCAAATGCGCTCTGGTGGCCGGCGGCGGCGGGTTCGTCGGGCGGCACCTGTGTGAGCGACTGCTCGACAGCGGTGTCGAGGTGGTCTGCGTCGATGATCTGTCCACCAGCGCCCCGACCGCCGCGGAGTCGCTCCTCGACCGGCCTGGTTATCGGTTCGTCCGCCACGACATCGGCGAGCCGCTGCCCGATCCGCCTGCCGGGATCGACACCGTCTTCCATCTCGCGTCGCCCGCCTCGCCGGTGGACTACTTCCGGCTGCCGATCCACACGTTGCGCACGGGGGCGCTCGGCACCTCCCACATGCTCGAACTCGCGCAACGCTGCGGCGCCCGGCTGGTACTGGCGTCCACCAGCGAGGTGTACGGCGACCCGCTGGAGCACCCGCAGCGCGAAACCTATTGGGGCAACGTCAATCCGGTCGGCCCACGAAGTGTCTACGACGAAGCCAAGCGGTTCGCCGAGGCGCTGACGTTCGCCTTCCGACGCGAACGGGGCACGGATGTCGCCGTGGCCCGCATCTTCAACACCTACGGGCCCCGGATGCGCCCCGACGACGGCCGGGTCGTACCCACGTTCTGCCACCAGGCCCTGGCCGGCGAACCGATCACCGTCAACGGCACCGGGCGGCAGACGCGGTCGCTGTGCTATGTCGACGACACCGTCGCGGCGCTGATCGCGCTGGCCGAATCCGACTGCGCCGGACCGGTCAACATCGGCAACCCGGACGAGCTGACCGTGCTGCGCATCGCCGAGATCATCCGCGATCTGGTCGGCAGTGCCTCGGCGATCGAGTACCGCCCGGCGCAGCAGGACGATCCACAACGGCGTTGCCCCGACATCACGCTGGCGCGCGAACTGCTCGGCTGGAGCCCTCAGGTGAGCTACCCCGAAGGCCTGTCCGCAACCGTCGACTGGTTTCGCACCGAGTCGTCAGCCGTTGCGCTGCAGGGGAATTAGGAGGAGTCGATGCGCATTCTCGGAATCAATGCGGTGTTCCACGATCCCGCAGCCGCGCTGGTCGTCGACGGCCAGATAGTCGCCGCCGCGGAGGAGGAGCGGTTCACCCGCCGCAAGCACGGCAAGCAGGCGGTGCCGTTCTCGACGTGGGAGCTGCCGGTGGAGTCTGCGCGTTGGTGTCTGCAACAGGCCGGTCTGCAACCGTCGGACCTCGACCTGGTCGGTTACTCGTACGACCCCCGGCTGATGGACGAGTCCGCCGAGGGGCTCGACGGTCTGGACCGCGACTGGGAATACCTTCGTACCCTCTACGCCGAGCGGGCGCCCCGATTCCTGCGGTCCGCTCTGCCCGGCCTGGACCCGGGCATCGTGCGGCACGTCCGACACCACGTCGCGCACGCCGCGTCGAGCGCGCTGGCGTCTCCGCACCCCGACTGCGCGGTCCTGGTGGTCGACGGGCGCGGCGAGCGGTCCTCGATGCTGGCCGGAAGCTACCGTGACAGCAAGCTCGACGTGCTCGCCACACAGTCGCTGCCCCACTCGCTGGGCCTGCTGTACGAGAGCCTGACCGAACACCTCGGCTTCAAGCGGTCCAGCGACGAGTACAAGGTGATGGCGATGGCGTCCTACGGGACACCGCGGTTCGCCGACCATTTCCGCGAACGTGTCTACGCCTGCGCGGACGGCGGGTTCCGCACCGAACCGGTGGACTGGGACGCGATCACCCCCGCGCGGGCACCCGGCGCGGGGAAGGGCGGACACGCGCTGGACCGGCCCGAGCCCGAACACGCCGACCTGGCATGCAGCGTCCAAACCGTGGTCGAAGAGGTGCTCCTGGACCTCGTCGGGTGGCTGCGTGACCGCACCGACCACGAAAGTCTCTGTCTGGCAGGGGGAGTGGCGCTCAACTGCGTGGCCAACTCGAAGATCCACCGTCGGGGCGGCTTCTCGGATGTCTGGGTACAGCCGGCGGCGGGTGACTCGGGGACCGCGCTCGGCGCCGCGCTGGCGCTGGCGGGTGAGGCCGGTGAGCCGGTTTCGCCGATGCCGTCGGCCGCGCTGGGGCGCGGATTCTCCGACGACGACATCGCCGCCGCGCTCGACGAGGCGGCCGTACCGTACGAACGGCCCGCGGACTTCGCCGCCGCTGTCGGCGACGCGCTGGCCGACAACAAGTTGATCGGCTGGTTTCAGGGCCGCGCCGAGTTCGGCCCGCGCGCGCTCGGCCACCGCTCACTGCTGGCCGATCCGCGGCGCATCGAGAACCTCGAGCGGCTCAACACCGTCAAGGGCCGTGAACAGTTCCGTCCCGTCGCGCCGATGGTGCTCGCCGAACGTGCCGCCGAGATCTTCTCCGGCGGACCGATTCCCAGCCCGTACATGCTCTTCGTGCACGACGTCGCCGCCGAGTGGCGGAACCGGATTCCGGCCGTCACCCACGTCGACAACACCGCGCGCATCCAGACCGTCGACCGCAGCCATCCGTTGTTGCACGACACCGTCAGCCGGTTCGCCGCCCGCACCGGCGTGCCGGTGATCGTGAACACGAGCTTCAACACGGCGGGCAGGCCGATGGTCGACAGCCCGCGCGACGCGCTCGAATGCTTCGGCAGCGCACCGATCGACGTGCTGGCGATCGGGCCGTTCATCGTCAGGAGGCCGGGATGACACCGCGATTCGCGGTGGTGATACCGACGATCGGGCGGGCGTCACTGCACCGTCTGCTCGCGGAGCTCGACGGATCGGTGGGCCCGGCCCCGAGCGCGGTGATCGTCGTCGACGACCGGCCCGTGCCGCACCCGCCGCTGGCGATCGACTCGCGCCTGCCGGTCACCGTGCTCACGAGTGGGGGACGCGGCCCGGCCGCCGCCCGCAACGTGGGATGGCGCGCCACGCGCACCGACTGGGTCTGCTTCCTCGACGACGATGTTGTCCCGCAACCCAATTGGTTCGCCGCAGTCGCCGAGGACCTGGCCAAGGCCGAGGTGGAGGAGGCGACCGGCTCGCAGGGTGTGATCGAGGTGCCCCGCGTCGCCGGACGTAAGGCCACCGACGACGAGCGACGGACCCAGCGCCTCGCCGACGCCCAGTGGATCACGGCCGACATGGCGTTTCGGCGCGACGTGCTGGTGGCCGTCGGCGGCTTCGACGAACGCTTTCCCCGGGCGTATCGCGAGGATTCGGACATCGCGCTGCGAATCACCCAGGCCGGCAACAAGATTGTCCGCAGCACGCGCTGGTGCACCCACCCGGTCGCGAAGGCCACGCTGATGAGCAGCGTGCGCGCCCAGATCGGCAACCGCGACAACGCATTGCTGCGCCGCAAGTACGGCAGAAAGTGGCGCGCGGCGATAGGCGAAGGCCGCGGCCGGCTACCCGCTCACTCGCTGACCGCGGCTGCCGCCGTCGTAGCCGCCGCCGCCACGCTCGCCGGGCAGTGGCGCACCGCGCGCTTTGCAGCCGCGCTATGGGCCTGTCTCACCGGCGAATTCGCCGCGCGGCGGTTCTGGTCGGGTCCTCGCACTCTCGGCGAGGCCGGGCGGATGCTCCTCACCAGCGTCCTGATCCCGCCCGCCGCGGTCGCGCATCGCCTGATCGGGCAGTGGCGATTCCGCGCGGCCCGACGCGATCCGCCATTGGCGGTGCTGCTCGACCGCGACGACACGATCATCGAGGACGGCCCCTACCTGAACGACCCGGCCGGCGTGCGTCCGCTGGCCGGTGCCAGAGAAGCGCTGAACCGCCTGCGCCGCACCGGGATCCTGCTCGCCGTGGTCAGCAATCAGTCAGGCGTCGCCAAGGGGCTGATCACCCCCGAGCAACTCGCTGCCGTGAACGCAGAAGTCGATGCGGCACTTGGCCCGTTCGGCTCCTGGCAGGTCTGCGTGCACGACGCCGGCGACGGCTGCCAGTGCCGCAAGCCGGCGCCGGGGATGGTGCGGGCGGCCGCGACGGCGCTCGGCGTCGATCCGTCCCGCTGCGTGATGATCGGCGACACCGGCGGTGACGTCGAAGCCGCGCTGTCAGCCGGTGCCGACGCGGTGCTGGTGCCCACGGAACGGACCCTGCGGCACGAGATCGACGATGCCCGGCGGCGGGCCCGGGTGGCCGACTCGTTCGAGGAGGCCGTCACCCTGATCCTGAGAGACTGCCGATGAACCGGGCTCTCGTCGCGCGACTGGACAGCGCAGGTGACGTGTTGATCACCGGCCCCGCCGTGCGGGCCGTCGCCGAACGGCACGGCGCGGTGACGTTCCTGGCGGGACCGCGGGGGCGTGCGGCCGCCGAGCTGCTGCCGGCCGTCGACGACATCATCGAGTGGCAGGCGCCGTGGGTCGACTTCGACTCACCGGAGCTCACGGCCGGCCACGTCGACGCACTGGTCAAGCAGCTGCGTGACCTGGCACCCGAACGGGTCTACATCTTCACCTCGTTCCACCAGTCACCGCTGCCGCTGGCGTTGATCTGCCGGATGGCCGCGGTGCCGTGGGTGGGTGCGATCAGTGAGGACTACCCCGGCACGCTGCTCGACTTACGCCACCACGGGCAGGGCGGCATACCCGAGCCGGAACGAGCGCTGTCGCTGGTGCGGGCGGCCGGCTGCGAACTGCCCGACGGCGACGACGGCAGGCTGCGGGTCAGCGCTCCGGCCCTGCCCGACGAACTGCGCGAAAGTCTCTGCGACACCGGGTTCGTCGCGTTACACCCCGGCGCCGCTGTGCCTGCCCGACGGCCGACGGCCCAGCGGAGCGCCCGCATGGTCGACGCACTGGTCGCGGCGGGCCACCGGGTGGTGGTGACCGGTGATCCCGGCGAGGCCGATCTCACCGCGGCGGTCGCCCGCGACGTGGCCGTCGACCTCGGCGGGCGTACCTCGCTCGCCACCCTGGCCGCCGTCTACGCCGCCGCCGACGTGGTGGTCGCACCCAACACCGGCCCCGCGCATCTCGCCGCGGCTGTCGGAACCCCCGTGGTCTCCCTGTTCGCCCCCGTCGTACCGGCTGAGCAGTGGGCCCCGTACGGCGACAACGTCATTCGGCTCGGTGATCAGCACGCTGCGTGCCGGCTCACCCGGGCCCGCGTCTGCCCGGTCCCGGGCCATCCCTGCCTGGACGGGATCACCGACGACGAACTGGTCAGCTCGGTCAATCGGATTGGAGGTCCGTGATGACACCGACGATCGAATCCCATTTCGGGGCATTGTCACAGGCGGTCACGCACATGAGTCCGCAGGCGCCGAAAGTGGCGGCCTGGGGTGAGCGACTCGCCGATGTGCTCACCACCGGCGGCCGACTGCTGGCGTGCGGCAACGGCGGCAGCGCCGCCGAAGCCCAGCACCTCACCGCCGAGTTGGTGGGGCGCTTCCGCGACGAGCGAATGCCGTTGTCGGCGATCTCGTTACACGCCGACACCTCGGCACTGACCGCGATCGCCAACGACTACGGCATCGACGAAATGTTCGCCAGGGGTGTGCGGGCGCACGGCCGGCCCGGCGATGTGCTGGTCTCGCTGTCGACCAGCGGCACCAGCCCGAACGTGCTCGCCGCGGTCAAGGCTGCGCATGAAACCGGTTTGACCACATGGGCGTTCACCGGTCCGCATCCCAATCCGCTCGCCGCGATGTGCGACGACGCCGTCTGTGTCGAGGCGCCGAGCACCGCGACGGTGCAGGAGATCCATCTTCTGCTGGTGCACGCGCTGTGCATCGCCGTCGACGGCGCCCTGCCGATCGACACCGAGCCAGCCGACACACTGGGAGCCGGCTCATGAACGGACCACTCGTCATCGTCGGCGACTCCATGCTGGACGTCGACATCGAAGGCAGCGCAACGCGGCTCAGCCCCGAGGCGCCCGTACCGGTCGTGGACGCCGAGCGCATCTGGCAGCGGCCCGGCGGCGCGGGTCTGGCCGCCGTGCTGGCCGCACGCCAAGACCGCGACGTGGTCCTGGTTACGGCCGTCGGCGGCGACGCGGACGGTCAAGCGCTCACCGACCTGCTGACCGAGGCCGGTGTGCGGGTCGTGGGACTGAAGCTGTCGGGCGCGACGGTGTGCAAGACCAGGATTCGCGCGGGCGGCCAGTCGATGCTGCGACTCGACCACGGCGACGGCTCGGCGGCCGCCGATCGGCTGCCGCCTGCGGTCGCCGAGACGATCGACGGCGCGGCCGCGATCTGCGTGGCCGACTACGGCCGCGGCGTCACCGCACACGACGAGATCCGCCAGCTGTTGACCCGGGCAGCCGAACGGGTGCCGGTCGTCTGGGACCCGCATCCCCGCGGCGCTGACCCGGTGCCGGGCTGCTGGCTCGTGACGCCGAATTCCAGTGAGGCACGGGACCGATCACCGGAGTCGCTGCGCCAGCAGTGGGACGCCAGGGCGGTGTGCGTGACGCTCGGCCCGCGCGGTGCACTGCTCGCGACCGCAGATGGCAACTCGCACCACCCGGTGCCCGAATCGGCCGCACATGCCGGCCGCGGTGACACCTGTGGCGCCGGTGACCGGTTCGCCATCGCTGCCACGCTGGCGCTGGCCACGGGCCGTGACACCGCGGACGCGGTCGCCGAGGCCGTCGAGGGGGCCAGCCGGTTCGTCGCGGCAGGCGGCGCAGTAGGGGTGTCGACCGCGGCACCGGTCGTCCAGAGTCGTTCAGCGCCAACTCAATCCACCGCTATAACCGGCAGCATCGCCGAGGTCCGCGATCGGCTCCGCCGGGGTGGCGGCACATTGGTGGCCACCGGCGGGTGCTTCGATCTGCTGCACACCGGTCACGTGCGACTGCTGCGGCAGGCACGTGAACTCGGCGACGCGCTCGTGGTCCTGCTGAACTCCGACGCATCGGTGCGGGCGCTGAAGGGAGCGCGACGGCCGGTGACCGCCGGCGAGGACCGGGCCCGGGTGCTGGCCGCCCTGGCGTGCGTCGACGCGGTGGTGATCTTCGACGAGCTGTCGCCCGAGGCGGCACTGGACCAACTGCGCCCCGACATCTGGGTCAAAGGCGGTGACTACACCGAAGCCGACCTGCTCGAGGCGGGTGTGGTGCGACGGCACGGCGGCGAAGTGGTGCTGCTTCCGACGGTCGCGGGTTACTCGACATCGAATCTGATCGCCGCGGCGCGGTCGTGAAGGGAGACGACGCATGAAACTGGGCAATGTTCTGATCACCGGCGGTGCATCCGGGCTCGGTGCCGCCACCGTCGAAGCCGTTGCGCGGCACGGCGGTACACCGTTGGTCATCGACCGCAACGACCCGAAGCCCGGCGTCGCCTTCGCGCGGGCGGACCTGGCGGACACCGAGGCCGTCGACGCAGCCGTGCGCGCACTCGCCGAACAGGCCGGCGGTCAGATCCACGGCGTTTTCACCGCGGGAGGCACGGACGTCTGCGGCAAGCTCGACGACGTCGCGGTCAAGGACTGGGAACGGGTCATCCACGTCAACCTGCTCGGCACCGCCGCGGTGATCCGCTCGGCGCTGCCGTACCTCAAGAGCACCCATGGCCGGATCGTCACGTGCGCATCGACTCTGGGAATCAGGGCGGTCAGTGACGCCACCGCTTACTGTGCATCGAAGTTCGGCGTGGTGGGGTTCTCGCGCGCGCTCGCCACCGAGCTCGCCGGCGAAGTCGGTGTGACGACGCTGATCCCGGGCGGCATGCACACCGCGTTCTTCGACGCCCGCGACGAACAGTACAAACCGCCGCCGGACGCCAAACTCAACCAGCCCGAACATGTCGCGGAGACCGTGATCTTCGCGCTGACCCAACCGGCGGGTTGCGAGGTGCGCGAATTGGTGGTGTGCGCGTCGACGGAGTCGTCGTGGCCGTGAGCCAGGACGAAATCCTGGTTCTGCGCGCGCTGGGTCTCGGTGATCTGCTCACCGGCATCCCGGCGCTGCGTGGCTTGCGGCGGGCCCAACCCGAGGCGCACATCGTGCTGGCCACCCCCGCTCGATACGCGCGGTTGGCGATGCTCTCCGGCGCGATCGACGCGGTGGACCCGACGCCGGGCCTCGGCCGGTTGAACGAACCCGCCAAGCGTCCCGACTTGGCGGTGAACCTGCACGGAAGCGGCCCCGAGAGTATCGCCGACCTCCTCGCGCTGCGGCCCCGGGCGCTGATCAGCCACCGGCACCGCGCCTACCCGCACGTCGACGGTCCGCCATGGCGAGCGGAGCTGCACGAGGTGGACCGGTGGTGTGCGCTCCTCGAGTGGGCCGGAATCTCCTGTGATGCAGAGGATCTGGGGATCACCCGGCCCGCCGGCTGTCCGGAGTACTCGCGGGCGGTCGTCATCCACCCCGGTGCGGCGTTCGCGGCTCGGCGCTGGCCACCGGAGCGCTTCGCAGAAGTCGCCGCCGTCCTGCGGCGCCGGGGCCACGACGTGGTGATCACCGGCGACGACAGCGAAGTCGAGCTTGCGCGGTCGGTGGCCGCGGCTGCCGGGCTGCCCGAATCCAGCGTGCTCGCAGGAACTCTCGACCTGCTCGAACTGGTCGCGCTCATCAGCGACTGCGGTCTGTTGGTCTGCGGCGACACCGGCGTCGGCCACATCGCCACCGCGACCGGGACCCCGTCGGTGTTGCTGTTCGGGCCGACCCCGCCGAATCGATGGGGACCCAGGGGATCCGGCCCGCACATCGCGGTATGGGCCGGCGACAAAGGGGATCCCCACGCCGATCGACCGCACCGCGGGCTGCTGTTGATCACGGTCGCCAGGGTGCTCGACGCCACCGAGGCGCTGCTGAAGGACTGTGCATGAACACCCTTCGCGCCGGCGTGGTCGGCGCGGGCTACGTCGGGCTCACCACCGCGGTGTGCCTTGCCGAACGCGGCCACGGCACAGTGTGCGTCGACGTCGACGCAGACCGCGTCGAGCAGCTCCGCCGCGGCGTTGCGCTGCTGGACGAACCCGGGCTCAGCGAACTTCTGCATGAGGGCCTGGACGCCGAAACGCTCCAATTCACCGTCGACTACACGGATCTCGCCGGTTGCGACCTGGCGTTCGTGTGTGTGCCCACGCCGAGCGGGGCGGACGGTTCGGCGGACCTGTCGGCGGTCGACGACGCGGTCGATCACCTGTCAGCGGTGCTGCGAGCGGGATCGGTGGTGGTGCTCAAGTCGACGGTGCCCGTCGGCACCACCAGGCGCGTCGGCGAGCGGGTGCGCCGCGCCGGTATCCGGGCGGTGTCGAACCCGGAATTTCTGCGCGAGAGCCACGCCGTCTACGACTTCCGCAACCCGGACCGCATCGTGATCGGCAGCGAGGACGACACCGCCGCCGATCTGGTGTCGCGCGTCTACGGAAACCATGCGCAGACCTTGCGGATGAGTCCGGAGAGCGCCGAGCTGGCCAAGTATGCGAGCAATGCCTTCCTGGCCGTGAAGATCTCCTACGCGAACTCGCTGGCGCAGCTCTGCGCGCGGCTGGGCGCCGACATCGCCGACGTCATCCGCTGCATGGGAGCCGACGTGCGGATCGGCCCGCACTTCCTGCAGCCGGGCCCGGGGTGGGGCGGCTCGTGTCTGCCCAAGGACACCGCAGCCATCCTGCACACCGGCCGGCAGGCCGGCGTGCAGCTGCCGGAGATCGAGTCGGCCCGCTTGACCAACGCCGCACAGTCGGCGCGCATCACGTCGACGCTGGCCCGAACCGTTGGCTCTCCGCTCGGCCGGGCGCGGATCACCGCCTTCGGGCTCACGTTCAAGGCCGGTACCAGCGACCTGCGCGACTCGCCCGCGCTGACCATCTGCGCCGAACTGGGCCGGTCCGGTGCGCAGATCACCGGCTACGATCCGCGGCTGGCCGCGATGGACCATTCGCGGCTGCGGACCTCGTCGATCATCGCGGTCGACGACCCCTACCTCGCCGCCAAGGACGCCGACGCGATCGTCGTGCTGACCGAATGGCCGGAGTTCCGCGACCTCGACTGGGCGCTCATCGCCGAGCAGGCGCCCGGAGCCGTCGTCGTCGACACTCGCAACCTGCTCGACCCGACGCTGCTGACCGGTCTCGACGTCACCTACCTCGGCAACGGAATGCCGTCGGGCTACTGACCTTTGGCGACTTTACGGATGAGGCTGGCCGTGCTGCGGCCCAGCACCTCCTGACGCTCGGCGAGGGTCTTCGTCTTCGCTGCGCGCCGGGCGCCCGCGGCGATCGTGAGATTCGACTCGTAACCCTGCACCACTCGCGGGTCGACGTACGAAGCGCGGGCCACCGCGGGGGTGTTGCCCAGTTCTTCGGAGACCTCCTTCATCACCGCCGATTCGACCCGCTTGATCACGGTCTTGTTGACCGGCGGGTCGGCGTCGACGAATGCATACGCCGCCAGCACAGTGCCGTGCCAGGTCCGCATGTCCTTGACCGTGTACTCGTCGCCGACGAGTTGTTTGAACCGGGTGTTGAGGTCGTCTGCGTGGATGTCGATCCAACTGGAACCGTTGCGGCACACCAGCAGTCGCTCGGTGCGCTCCGGCCGGCGCAACAACGCCCGCACCGAGCGGAAGGCTTCGGGGTCGTCGATCGTCAGAGTCCGTCGCACCCCGCTCTTGGCGGGGAAGTCGAACTCGATCGCGCTGCGTTGCAGAGTCACGTGTTCGCAGAGCAGCGTGGCGATCCCGTACGAGTTGTTCTCCTCGGCGTACTGCTCGGACCCGGCGCGGAAGTAGCCGAGATCGAGCAGGTGCAGTGCGAGGGCCAGGACGCGGTCGCGGGTGAGGCCGCGGCCCCGCAGATCCGCGGCGATCTGCCGCCGCATCTCGGGCAGCGCGGCGGACATCTCCAGGACCCGGTCGAACTTCTCCTCGTTGCGCTCCTCCTGCCATTTCTGGTGATACAGGTACTGGCGCCTGCCCGCGGCGTCGGTGCCGACCGCCTGGATGTGCCCGTTCGGGTGGGGGCAGATCCAGACCTTCTTCCACGCCGGCGGGATCACCAGATCCTTGATGCGCTGCAAGGTCTGCTCGTCGGTGACCGGCGAACCGTCGGGATGGTGATAGGAGAACCCGCGTCCGCGGCGCACCCGGCGCATGCCGGGTCCGGTCACGACGCTACGACGAAGCTTCATGTTTGACATCCGAAGAGCGCGGGGTATTGGTGTCGGACCATGGAGAACCCTGGGTTGATCGCGCCGGCAGAACGCTGGTCCTCAGTGCGGTCGTTCGCTGTCGAGCCTGCTCCATGACCCGGGTATTACCCGCCTTGGCGTGCGGCACACGTCATCGGCTACGGGACAACCGGAGTACACGTGGTTAGCTGGGATTCGGCCTGGGGTAATCTCGCTTCGACATTGCCGGGAGGTCAGATGGCCGACGTTGCCAATACCAATGCCAACAAGAACAACGGGCACGGGCACGGTGGGCGGTCGGTGGAACTCCGGGTCGCTGCCGAGCTCGAGAACCTTGCTGTGCTGCGCACGCTTGTCGCCGCCGTGGCGACGTTCGAGGACTTGGACTTCGACGCCGTCGCCGACCTCAGGCTCGCGGTGGACGAGGCGTGTACCAGGCTGATCCGCTCAGCGGTACCCGAATCCGTCCTGCTGCTGGTGATCGATCCGCGTGACGACGCTGTCGTCATCGACGCCTCGACCACATGCAAGAACTCCGACATCCTGGCGCCGGGCAGCTTCAGCTGGCATGTGCTCAGCTCGCTGACCGACGAAGTCGACACGTTCCAGAATGGGCAGGGACCCGAGGACGCCCAGGTCTTCGGGATCTCCATGACGACGAGACGAGCGACACTGCAGTGACGCCGTCGACGTCACAGGGTTCGTCGTCGCGCTCGAACTCTGAGTACGCGGATGTCGCCGACATGTTCCGCGAATTGAAGGAAGTGCCGGCGGACTCGCCGAAGTTCCAGCGGCAGCGAGACCGCATCGTCGAGCGCTGCCTGCCGCTGGCCGACCACATCGCGCGGCGCTTCGACGGGCGTGGTGAGCCGCGCGAGGACCTCGTGCAGGTGGCCCGAGTGGGCCTGGTGAACGCGGTGATCCGCTTCGACGTCGAGGCGGGCTCGGACTTCGTCTCGTTCGCGGTGCCGACGATCATGGGCGAGGTGCGGCGGCACTTCCGCGACAACAGCTGGTCGGTCAAGGTGCCGCGGCGGCTCAAGGAGCTTCACCTGCGACTCGGTGCCGCGACCGCGGAGCTGTCGCAGCGGCTCGGCCGCGCCCCGACGGCCTCGGAGCTGGCCGCCGAGCTGGACATGGATCGCGACGAGGTGGTCGAGGGTCTGGTGGCAGGCAGCTCCTACAACACGCTGTCGATCGACAGCGGCGGCAGCGGTACCGAGGATGCTCCGGCGATCGCCGACACGCTGGGCGACGTCGACCTCGGTCTGGACCAGATCGAGAACCGGGAAGCGTTGCGGCCGTTGCTCGCTGCGCTGCCGGAGCGCGAGCGCACGGTGTTGCTGCTGCGGTTCTTCGAGTCCCTCACCCAGACGCAGATCGCCGAACGGGTCGGAATCTCACAGATGCACGTGTCGCGCCTGCTGGCGAAATCCCTAACGCGGCTGCGGGATCAGCTGCAGTAGCGCCCGGTTGCCGGCCACCGCCGACAGCCCTGCGTCGACGCTGTCGCAGACGGGCAACGCGGCATCCGGATCGCAGATGCGCAACAGCCGACTGACCATTGTGCTCGGCAGCATCGCCCAGTTGATGCTCTCGCCGGCCGCCCTCACGTTGAGGGCGTGCAGTGCCGAGAACCCCGCGGTGCCGAAGAAGTCGACACCGGACAGGTCGACCACGAGACGATCGAGCTGTGCGGCGTGGCGCAGCGCGTAGTCGACGAATTCCTGAGCGTTGGCGGCGTCGACCTCACCGGACACGACGATGACCGCGGTGTCCGATTGCAGCCAGCGCGTCGCGAAATGCGCGGTGCGGCAGTCGTGGGATTCGGCGATGGGTGGTTGAGAAATGGACATCTGTGACTCCATCAGTGAATGCGTCATTCGTACTGTGGTTCACGTCAAAATTTGGGGCCCTGCGTGTTCAAAGCCTTCGCAGCAGCGGCGGGAGTTCTGCCCTGCACGTCGATGACGTTTCCAAGTTGGCTGGGAACTCAACCTGCCCAGAACCCTACGCCGGTTCTCGGTTACGCACAATCGATGCGTCGCCCCCCTGCTTCGACAGTGCGTGTCTGTCGCGCGCCACGCCGCAAATCGCAGCACTTTGCGCACGCTCGCGAGGGGTCGCACACTGGTGCCCATGACGACGACGGCCGCCGGGGTGCTCCTGGCCGCGGGTGCGGGCACGCGCTTCGGAATGCCGAAAGTCCTTGCAGCGCAGGGGGAATGGTTGAAGAAGGGCGTCGACGCTCTGCGCTTCGGGGGCTGCGCCGAGGTGGTGGTGGTACTCGGCGCGGCGATCGTCGAGGTACCCGCGCCTGCGCGCGCGGTCATCGCGGAAGCCTGGGCGGACGGGCTGTCGGCATCCCTGCGGGCCGGCCTGTCGGCGGTGGACGCCGAGTACGCCGTGCTGCACACCGTCGACACCCCCGACGTCGGAGCGGACGTCGTGCGGCGTGTACTCGACGCGGGAGTCCAGTCGGCATCCGGCCTCGCACGGGCCCGTTACGCGCAGGCGCCCGGCCATCCGGTGGTGATCGCGCGCAGGCATTGGCACACGCTGCTGGGGCAGATCCGCGGCGACGAGGGCGCGCGGTCGTTTCTGGCCGACCGCGACGACGTCGTGGCGGTGGACTGCGCCGATCTGGCGACGGGCCGCGACATCGACGTCAGAGAGTAGCGGCGAAGCGGCGCACCACGTCGCCGGCGGCCTGCGCGGCTTCAGCGTGCCCGGGGCGCGCCCTTAATCCGATCGATCCGGTGGCAGGCGCCAGCGTCGCCTCGGCCAGCATCTCGCCGGTGGTGGGTTCACACACCGCCCACGTGTAGCGGATGTCCGACGCCCAGTCCGTGCGACAGCGGCTGACGTAGGTCGGGTCCGTCTCACCCATGTCGGCCAGGGCAGGCAGGTCGTCCATGAGCTCGTCGTCGCGTAGCGCGCGTAAGTACCAGGCGCCGGCATTGATCTCGACCGGCTCCATCAGCGCGCCGAAGCGACTACTTGATCTCAGCGAGGACGGTGCCCTGGGTGATCGCGGCACCGGGCTCGACGGCCAGGCCGGTGATGGTGCCGTCCTTGTGAGCGGTCACCGGGTTCTCCATCTTCATCGCCTCGAGCACGACGACCAGATCACCCGCGGAGACCTGCTGGCCCTCCTCGACGGCAACCTTGACCACGGTGCCCTGCATCGGCGCGGTGACGGCATCGCCGGATGCGGCCGCGCCGCCGTGTGAACCACGCTTGCGCGGCTTGGGCTTCTTGCGTACGACGTTGCCGCCCGCCGCGGGCGCTCCGCCGCCGCCGAGCGCCAGGTCACCGGGCAGCGACACCTCCAGACGCCGGCCGCCGACCTCCACGACCACGGTCTGGCGCGGAACGGTGTCCTCTTCTTCGATCGGGTCCCCGCCGGTGAACGGCTCGATGGTGTTGTTCCACTCGGTCTCGATCCAGCGAGTGTGCACCGTGAAGCCGTTGTCGTCACCGATGAACGCGGGATCGGACACCACGGCCCGGTGGAACGGGATGACCGTCGCCAGGCCTTCGACCGTGAACTCCGCGAGCGCCCGGCGGGACCGCTCCAGGGCCTCCTGGCGCGTCGCGCCGGTGACGATCAGCTTGGCCAGCATCGAGTCGAACTGACCGCCGATCACCGAACCGCTCTCCACGCCGGAGTCCAGCCGCACCCCGGGGCCCTCGGGCGCCTCGAACTTGGTCACCGGGCCGGGGGCGGGCAGGAAGCCGCGGCCCGCGTCCTCGCCGTTGATGCGGAACTCGATGGAGTGGCCGCGCGGCGTCGGGTCCTCGGTGATGTCGAGGGGCTCGCCGTTGGCGATGCGGAACTGCTGGCGCACCAGGTCCAGGCCCGAGGTCTCCTCGGTGACCGGATGCTCGACCTGCAGTCGGGTGTTCACCTCGAGGAACGAGATCAGGCCGTCCTGGCCGACCAGGTACTCGACGGTGCCGGCACCGTAGTAGTGGGACTCCTTGCAGATGCGCTTGGCCGACTCGTGGATCTCCTTGCGCTGGGCGTCGGTCAAGAACGGCGCGGGCGCCTCCTCGACCAGCTTCTGGAAGCGCCGCTGCAGCGAGCAGTCGCGGGTGCCGGCGACGACGACGTTGCCGTGCTGGTCGGCGATCACCTGCGCCTCGACGTGACGCGGCTTGTCCAGGTACCGCTCGACGAAGCACTCACCCCGGCCGAACGCCGCGACGGCCTCGCGGACCGCCGACTCGTACAGTTCGGGAATCTCTTCGAGGGTGCGGGCCACCTTCATGCCGCGGCCGCCGCCGCCGAAGGCCGCCTTGATCGCGACGGGCACGCCGTACTCCTTGGCGAACGCCACCACCTCGTCGGCGTCCTTGACCGGGTCCGGTGTCCCCGGAACCAGCGGCGCCTTGGCCCGCGCGGCGATGTGGCGCGCGGTGACCTTGTCGCCGAGGTCGCGGATGGACTGCGGGCTGGGCCCGATCCAGATCAAGCCTGCGTCGATGACCGCCTGGGCGAAGTCGGCGTTCTCGGAGAGAAACCCGTAGCCCGGGTGCACGGCGTTGGCGCCGGACTTCTCGGCGACGTCGAGCAGCTTCTCGAACACCAGATAGGACTCCGCCGACGTCTGCCCGCCGAGGGCGAACGCCTCGTCGGCAAGCCGCACGTGGGGCGCGTCGGCGTCAGGTTCGGCGTACACGGCCACGCTCTGCAGCCCGGCGTCCTTGCAGGCCCGGATCACCCGGACCGCGATCTCCCCGCGGTTGGCGACCAGCACCTTGGAGATCTTCGAGCTGGCGTGACTGGGCACTGCGCCTCCTGGTGGCATGTCTAAGAAACGTCTTTAGGAATGTAACCCGGGAAAGTTTAAGCCGCGTAGCCGAGGTGCCGGCGAGCCGGTACCCGTTAGCCGGCCTTGCTAGTCGAGCAGTGCTTCGCCGGACAGCTTCGGGCGCAGATCTCTGTGCAGGACGCCGAAGTTCTGGTGCAGATCGCCGCGGTCGTCGCCGCCGTCGCGCAACTCGAAATAGAAGAGCGGTCCGGCCCAGCTCCAGCCCTGCACCTGCTCGCGCGCCTGGACGATCGCTTCGGCCTGAGCGTCCTCGGAGACCGCCGCCGGGCCCGTTCCCGTCGGAGCGCCGAACTCGGTGATCCAGATCTTCTTGTCGCCGTCGCCGTGGCGGCTCATGAGGTCGTGGACTTCCGGCAGTCCCCTGAACCCGCCGATCTCCTGGTTGGGCTGCATCGGCAGGAACGGAAAGCTGTACGGGTGGACGGCGACCGCGTCCGCCTGTTGCGCCGTCCCGTTGCCGTAGAGCCGCTCGAGATAGGTGGTCTGCGAAACGAGGCTGCCGTCGGGCGCGTCGCCGCCTCTGGTGAGTCCGCCGGTCAGCAGCGTGGCGTCCGGATCCACCTTGCGCACGGCTGCCGCAGCGGCGCCGAAAAGCTCGCCGTACCGGTCGGCGTCCGGTTTCGGTTCCCAGAACTCCCTGGCGTTGGGTTCGTTCCAGATCTCCCAATGTCGAACGCCGCGACGCGCGTAACGCTCGGCGGCCGCTGCGGCGAACGCTGCGAACTGCGCGGCGTCCGCCGGCGGAGCATGGCTCGTGGTGTTCGGCTCCCGTGCCCAGGCCGGCGTGTAGGTGAGCAACGCCAGCACCTTCATCCCTCGTGCCGACGCCTCTTTGACGATCAGATCGGGATAGCCCCAGTCGAACTGACCGCGATTCTGCTCGATCCAGGACCAGTCGAAGTCCGTGCGGACCCACTTCACTTTCATCTGGGCCATCAGGTCGAACTGCCGAGCGACAGTCGCCGGGTCTGTGCCGCCCATGCGCACCGACA
This sequence comes from Mycobacterium sp. E740, assembly GCF_001672895.1. Taxonomy (GTDB): domain Bacteria; phylum Actinomycetota; class Actinomycetes; order Mycobacteriales; family Mycobacteriaceae; genus Mycobacterium. The sequence continues at coordinate 8,250 of NZ_LZKP01000174.1, read as the reverse complement.
TGCCGATGTCAGCCGTGCCGACCGCCCGGACCGGCGACGCGCAGGACAGCGGCAGCAGACTGAACAGGAGCAACAGCAGCAGGCCCCATCCGCGGATTCGGTGCGTCATCGAGCGCCTCCAGTGCGATGTCCGGCCGTCATCAGCCGAGAAACCACCTCGACGATGTCAGTCTCCGTGGTCGAATTCGGTTCGGCGACATAGCTGTCCAGTCGCCGGTCGAGCGCTTCCCGCAACGCTCGAGGGTCGCCCGCTGCGAACGTCGCGTGCCGCGCCCCGGACGCGCGAGCTGCTTCGAGGAGCCCGGGGCGCTCCGAGATCAGCACGGGCACACCCGCGCGCGCCGCCTCGACGACGACGAGGCCGAACGGCTCGAGCCACACAGAGGGGACGACGAGCACGTCGATCTCGTCGAAAAGCGATCCGGGGTTCATCCACCCGCGCCACTCGACTTGACCGGCCGCCAGAGCCTCCAGCGAAGCGACGGAGGACGGTTCGCCTTCACCGGCGACGATCAACCGCTTGCCGCTTCCACTGATCGCGGCGACCAGTAGGTCGATGCCTTTGGCTTCGCTCAGCCGTCCGAGGTAGCCCACAGTGGTGGGGACACCGTCGAGCGTCGGTCTGGGGGAGCAATGCGGATCTTGAGCCGCCGCGGTCGGGTGGACGACGACCGCATCATCGATATCCCCCATCTTGCGCACCCGGTGTTCGTCGAGAACCGCCGCGGACACCCCCACCATCTGGCCGCCCGGCCACCGCCGCCGGGTGGCCCGCAGACGCGGTCGGCACGGCGCGCACACACCTTCACAGACACCGCCGTTCCACAGCGTCGTCGCGTTGCACAGCAACCCGTAGTCGTGAACGACGTGCAGCAGGGGGATCTCCAGCTCTTTGGCGACGACCCACGGCGCGTAGCCCCAGCCGCGCAGGTTGTGGGTGATGACCACGTCTGGGCGAAGCCGCTTCATCAGCTCGTAGACCGGCCTGCGGGCCGCGAGGGTGAACGTGTCGACCGAGTGGAACAGCGTGCGCTGTGCAACGCCGCGGCGTCGACCGTCGAACGGCCAGTAGATGTTGTTGATCGGTGAGCCCGGCTCGCCGGGATGCCTCCTGGGTTTGAGGCCCTGGTTGTGGACGCGGAAACCCGCCCGCTCGAGCGCCTCGGCGAAATGACCGACCACACGTTCGGCCCCGCCGAACCGGGCCGGGGGCGCCAGCGAGGCGATCTGCAGGACGACGCCGGCTTCGCTCATCAGCTGGTCCTCATGCCGTACGGCAGAGGTTCACGTGTCCGAGGTGACACGGGCTGCCGCCCATCGGGTTGCGCGGCGCGATCGGATTCTCGCGGCCGCCACCGCGATGAACGAGCCCAGAATGAGGCCGGCGGCGGCTCCCACAGCGGTGTTCACCGCGATGTTGCGGTTTCCGGGCGCCGTCGGCACGAGGGCCGGGCCGACGGCGGTGACGGTGACGTTGCCGTGCTCCAGGTTCTCGACGGTCTTGGCCAGTTGCGCGAGCGTGGCATCGGCGATTCGCGCCGCGAGAACAGGATCGTCGTATTCCACTTTCACTTCCAACAACGCGTTGTTGACGATGTTCTCGGACACCACGTGCTCGCGCAGCGCCGCCGCGGTCAGCGGGAGCCTGAACTGCTCGACGACCGGTTCGAGGACGGGAGTGGTCACTCCGAGCTGTGAATAGCTCGTCATCCGCGTCACGATATATTGCGAACCGTTGGTCAGCGAGTACGTCGGTCTGCTCTGGGCGTTGCCGACTGACACCAGACCCTGTGTGGTGGCGGTGTAGGTCGGGGTGGTCAACGCGGTGAGGACGGATGCGAGGCCGGCCAGGATCGCGCTGAGAATCGCCACGATCAGCCATCCGCTTCTGATCGCCCGCAGGGCGGCAACGACTTCCATGGTCTGCTCCTAGCTGCTGCTCGGCGATCGGCGTGGTCTGTGTCGGATTGAGTGCGCGCGGGTCATCTGCGTCCCACTCCCGCGCGCAGCAGGAATCCGAGCTGCCGCAGTAGTCCGTAGCTGTAGGCGATGAGGATGTCCAGCGTCCGCCAGCGGGCGATCGGAGTCTCCAACTGCCGCAGAATCCGGTGTCGGTCTTTGTTGTTCGCCCACCACGACCGGTTGGCGCTGATCCCGGTGCAGTCGAAGTCGCAGAGGAAGTCCGCGAGCGTCATCGGCGTAGAACTAGTCGCGGCACGCAGCATGAACAGCTGGTCGGCGGCGATGCCGACCTCGGTGTCGTAGGCGCCGAGCCGCCAGAAGAAGTCCCGCCGGAAGACGCTGGCCTGATGCGGCAGCGGGCGCTGCAATATCGCGAAGTTGAACATGTTGAACGGCACGAATCCGAGGGTGGTGCGCAAGCTCTTGTCCGCGTTGACGACCCGGGCCAATCCGTACAGCCAGTCTGGAAGGCCTTCTGGCCGGGTCTGAATCGCCGACGCCACCCGGGCGAGCACGTCGTCGTCGCCGAACAGGTCGCCGGAATGCAGGAACCACAGGTACTCGCCGCTCGACATCCGGGCGCCTTTGTTCATCGCGTCGTAGCGGCCGCCGTCGGGCTCGCTCACCCACGCTCCGTCGAAGTTGGCGGCTGTCCATTCGGCAGAGCCGTCGGTCGAACCGCCGTCGACCACAATGTGTTCGAAGTCGCGGAACGATTGGGATCTCACCGACTCGACCGTCTCGCGAAGACCGTCGAGATTCTGGTAGTTGATGGTCACGATGCTGAACATCGGGGTGTTCACGGGCTCACCTTCTTACTCGGGGCGTGCTGCCGGCCGTTCCGGTGCAGGCGGTCAGATTTCGTGCGCAGCGCAGCGCCCGAGCGGATCAGGATCCGACGGTAGGCGGCTGCCAGCACCAGATCCGGGCTGTCCCTGCGCAATTCAGCGAGGAGCTCGAACTGTTCTCGGACACGTCGGCTGCGCGCCGGTTCCTGCTGGAGCTCGCGGATCATCCGCACTGCGGAGGCGGCATCGTCGAACTGCCACTCCAGCGGCAGCATCGACCGGTACGCGGTGATGCGACGAACGACGACCGGCAACCCGGCCTCTATGGCTTCGAACACCACGAGCGGCGCCGCGGCCTCCCAGCCGGCGGTGTGCAGGTATACGTCCTGACCGGCGAGCACCTTCGGCACCTCGCGGGCCGGCAACCAGCCTGTGACACAGACATTCTGGGCCTGCAGCGCGGTGCGCGTCGACGCATCGCCGTCGCCGACCCACGTCGCCTCGATGTCCCCGGTCTCGCGAAGCGCCGAGACGATCTCGCTGAACAGGTCGGGATCCTTCTGCGCGGTCAACCGCCCCACCGTCACGATTCGCGTCCGCTCGCCCGTTGCCGACGCCTGAGGAGCCTGAGGAACCGTCCGCTCAGCCGGGAACTGCGCCGGGGTGAACAGGTTGATGAGGGTGACCACATCTGCGCGGGAGCCGAGGTTTCTGGCGAGTTCGGCCTCGTGCGGACTCACGCAGACGAAGCCGGCTGTGCGGCGCGCGAGAAGAAACTCTGCGCAGCGGTAGAACCACCGTCGCGGTGCGGAGATATCGCTCATCTCGAACGCGAAGCAGTGCGGGCTGTAGACGACAGCGGCTTTCCGGCGCAGGCCGGGCCGAAGGCGCCCCACTCCGCCCGCCAGCGAGGAATGAAAGTGCACGACGTCGGGACGCAGTTCGTCCACGGTCGATCCGATCGCCCGCCACAAACTCATCAGACCGTGCGGGACCATCCGCGTCTGGGCGAACGGGGATGAACCGTCCAATTCCTCGAACAGCCCGATCCCACGGTCCTGCGCGAGCAGCGACGACTCGACTTCCTGCGCCCCAACGGCATTCGCGTAGCCCAGGACCGCGGCGCGGATTCCGCCGGCGAAAGTCTCGGTGACGTGAAGCACGCGCAGCGGAGAGGCAGTCGCTCCCAGCAGCTCGGCCCAGTCACCGAATATCGTGTGCGCCGTCCGTTCCCAACTGAAACGTTCGGCGTTCGAGCGCGCAAGGGTCCCGAGTTCGCTCCGGAACTCCGGATCGCCCACGATCCGCTGGACCGACCGGACGCACTGGTCCATGTCGTCGGGATCGAAACCGAGCCCGCCGCGGCCGGCGACTTCGGTGATCGCCGACCCGGTGGCGTAAACCGTTGGGCAGCCGAGTCTGCCTGCCTCGATGACCGGAATGCAGAATCCCTCGTACCGCGACGGCGCGACGAGCACGGCGGCCGCGGCGTAGAGGTGCTGCAGTTCCGCGTCGTCGATCCGGCCGAGCAGGTGCACGTTGTCCCGGCTGTCGAGTGCGACGCTGCGGAACACGTGCTGTACGTGCTCGGCGCCGCCGACGACCGCCACGGGCACCCCCGCCGCCGCCAGCGCGCTGACCGCTGGTCCGACGTTCTTGTGCGGCGCCAGGTTGCCCACGATCAGGGCGAACGTGCCACGGTCGAAAGGCAGTGGCCTACTGGAACTCTCGGGGGTCTCGGGGCGGATGTGGTCGGCCCCGCACGGAGCCAGTTCGAATCGGTGCGGCGGCACCTTGAGCACACCGGCCAATTGCTCGCGGCTGAAGGACGAAACGGTCAGGACGCGCTTTGCGGTGCGCGACAGCAGCCCGTACATGAACCGGTACCACAGCACGAAAGCCAGACGGAAGGTGCTCGGAAAGCGAAACGGCGTCGCGTCGTGCATCACCAGGGTCTGGTTGCGCTTGAGCACGGGCGCCGGTCCGGCCAGTGAGAACAGATGGCTGCCGCGGGTAAGCCAGATCAGCGCGATCTGCTCGAAGAGCAGGCCGCGGAAGCGTGAGCGGACGGTGTGGAACTTCGCTGCCCACGGCGGCTCCACCGCATCTCTGGGCAAGACGAGGGTGATGGCCGACGCCAGCGGCGTCGCGCTGATCACGCGCATCACCTCGGTCGCGTAACGGTGTGTGCCGGAGGCCGATTGGGCCAGCCACTTGCCGTTGACGCACAACGTCGTCGAATTGGCTCGGTGCATGTCTTCTAGTGCTCCAACACTTTCGGCGCCTCAGCTCGATCGAGCCCGCGAGCAGGTGGTTCAGGCGTTGCGGGTACGCGCGTCAACGGGTAGGACAGCAGCGCTGCGACCACGGCCCAGGCCATCCAGTCGGTGGTGTCGAGCGTCCACGGCCGCTCGGTCGCCGCCAGCATGAAGACCGGCACGAGAACGCAGCCGACGACGAGGGCATACGTTTGTCGCGCTTGCCAGAGCAGGACCACCAGCATCGAAACGAACACCGCGAAGCCGATGAGCCCGGTGGAGAACAGCACCTGCAGCCATTGGTTGTGCACGGAGTAGACCGAGGTGAATCCGATGAGACCGGCGTCGCGGAAATGCTGCCACCCTTCCACGCCGGCTCCGTACATCAGCGGGCCCGGCTCTGAGATCGCCCCGCGAGCCAGCGACCACAGGTACGCCCGACCGTGGAAGGAGGCGGGGTTGTGGATGACGAAGGGAAGCGTCAAGCCGACGACTGCGGCGCCGGCGAGCCCGAGGTAGAGCAGTGCTCTTCGTATCGGCGCCGGCCTGGGCCGCCTGATGTTCGGGCGCACCACGATCAGGACGACGAAGGTGACGAGGCCCGCCATCGTGCCCGACCGGCTTCCCGTGACGAGGATGATGGCGAGCAGGAATCCGCTCAGCGCGAAGCCTTCCCAGGAATCGAAAGCCAGGTATACGAAAGGCATTGCGAGCGCGAGCGCAAGCGCCAGGGCGTTCTCGTTCAGCATGACGCCCTGGAACCGGAAGCCCAGAATTCCGCACTTCTCGCCTCCGCCCACGCAGGGCAGGACGCTGAAATCGCGGTGCGAGATCATCGTCAGCCCGCTCGCGATCGCGATGATGACGCAGCACGTACCGACGCCGATGTGGATGCCGAGCCCGCGCGGCGCCACCGTGCTCAGCAGCAGCATCGCCATGAAGACCAGCGACACCGGCCGAAACGGGTTGTCGCCGTTCAGGAGAGCGGATGCGAACGACATCAGCGCGACGACGAGGTACAGCACCGCGGGGATGTTCAGCATCGTGTCCGGCCGCCTCACCCGGACGACGAACACAGTCAGGCAGAAGATGCCCAGCAGGACGTTGAGTGCCTCCCACGCGACGCGCGCCCATTCGGGGTTGAGCCACTGCAGGTCGAAGAACGCGTCCGTCACCGGCTGCCAGTCACCCAGGTAGGTCACGACGATCTGCAGGAAGCTGATCGTGGGAATCACCACCACCGCAGCCAGCGTGGCCGTGCCCGTCCATTCGCCGCGCCTGATCACCTTGATGAACGCGCTCAGGAAGACCAGCAGCGCGACGAAGGACATCGCCGCGATCGCCAGGCTGCTCAACGCGCTAGCCATCCGCGCGCCCCTTGCTCGCGGATCGGTGGTCCGTCACTCGGTGGGCGAGGATTGCGCCCGGCACCAGCTGGCACACCGCCACGGTCAAGACGGAAGCCCACACGGGTCCCGCCGGGCCAAGAATCGGGGCCAGCACCCAGGAGGCCGGGATGTTGGTGACGACGAGCGCGATCACGCACACCGCTTGGAACTTGAGGTGGCGCGGCGAGATCAGCACCATGCCCGACGTGGCGTGCAGCGACTGCACGACGAGCAGGGCGGCGAACGCGAACAGCAGCGACCACTCCGGGCTCGCGGTCCCTGCGCTCATCCACGAAATCACGTACGGCGACAACAGGACGAACCCGACGGCGCCCACCGAACCGGCCGCGCCCAGGATGCCCACCCCGGTCAACCAGCTCCGCCGGGCCGCCCCGTCCGTCAGGTTGTCGGCCGCGAACGACGGCCAAAGTGCAAGCGCGGCAAGCGACATGACCGAGAAAAGGGGCGCGTAGAGCTGGGCTGCGTACGAGTAGTCGGCCAGGCTGACGGCATCGGTCTGATGCGAGATGATGATGCGATCCGATTGCAGCGCCAGAGGCAGACCGATCATCACGACGAACCAGGGCGCGGCCGTCGCGGATATGGGCAGTCCGGGAAAGCGGCGGGGCCGCAAGACTTCCGACATGATGCCCGTGACGAGCTTCCTGTCGGTCCTGGCCACCTGCACGGTGCAGCAGATCGCGCTGAGCAGCGCGCCGATCGGCAAGGTCAGCGCGTAGCTGAGCGCGGGTGCGTCCAGCACGTACAGCGCCCCGGTGAGTACCAGGGCGAAGGGGGCGGAGAGCCCGGTCAAGACGATCGCCTGGTGCATGCGGCCGCTCCCGCGGAGCACGTGCTGGGCGAGCGAGAACGGCAGGGCGAGGCCGAACGTCACGAGCGTGAGTACGGCCGCGACGTTCAGGCCGGTCGACAGGTTGGGGTTGCTGACCCCGAGCAGGGCCGGCCACGCGCCGAACAGTCCGATCAGGCACGCGACGAGCGCGAGCAGAGCGGCGGACCACAGGGTGGTGCGGATCGCGGTCAGGTTCGTCCGCCGGAACTTCTCCACTTCGCTCGGGGCGTTCTGCACCTGAGCGCGCGCCGTGGCGATCGCGGCTCCCGCCCCGAGGTCGGCGAACATCAGCAGCTGGCTGAGCGTGGCGATGAGCATGACGACGCCGAACAGGTCGACGCCGTCTGCGGTGGTGACCAGCCTGGCGATGAGGATGCTCGACAGGCCACCGATCGGCAGCATGAGCAGGCGCGCGCCGCCCGAAGCGAGCAGCAGCCGTCCGGTCGACGGCGGTCGACGGTGGTCGCCGCCGGAATCAGTGCCGGCGGGAAGTCCGGTGGAGGGCGTGCCCAACGCTCAGCCTCGCGCTTCGCCGGCGTCAGGGTCGAGATCAGGGCCGTCAAACCACCTGTGTCCCAACAGATCTGTGTCCAGAACGTCGGTTTCCGAAGGCTCAGGCGGCTCGGGTCCCGAGGGCGGCTCCTGCTCGCCGGTGCTTCGAGGTCGTGCGAGCCAGAACAGCCCGTATCCGACGATCAGGCCCGCCACCAGTCCGATCAGCGGTCGCACCCAGGAGCTCTTTCCGGACGCGTCGGGTGGCACGATCGCCGGCTGCACGAGCACCAGCTGCACCGGGGAGCCTGCGGTCGCGCCGTTGGGTGGCGCCGGAGGCACGCTGGTTCCCGGGGCGACGGGCGGCGGCGCGGGTTCCGGTGTGGCGGTCGACTGCTCGCCGGGTGGTGCCTGCACCGGCGGCGGCGGAGCTGCCTCGCTCGGCGCCGGCGGCACCGCGGGGGCACCGGCCTCTGCTGGTGGTGCGGCGGGGGGGGGGGGGGCCGGCG
>NZ_LZKP01000173.1 GCF_001672895.1 Mycobacterium sp. E740 | reverse complement strand
CGTCGTCGTCTCGGTCACCCTGCTGGTGTCCCTGTCCATCTACGGTTCCAACGGCAACTTCAACCTGTCGGGATAAGTGCCACATTGACCCACGACTACAAGCCACAGATTCGTCGCCGCGACTACGCGCGGCCGGCGGCCGGTCTCGCGACCGTGGCCGCCATCGCGGCGATCGTCGCCCTCGCCGTCGCGCTGTTCCGTGGGGACTTCACCGACACCGCGCCCGTCACGGTCATCGCCGATCGCGCCGGCCTGGTGATGAACACGGACGCGAAGGTCAAGCTGCACGGCGCGCAGGTCGGCACAGTCGAGAAGATCGACACTCTTCCGAACGGGAAAGCCGCAATTCACCTCGCGATGGACCCGTCGACGATGGGACTGATCCCGGCAAACGTAGGCGTTGACATCACGTCCTCGACCGTGTTCGGAGCGAAGTTCGTCGCACTGGTCCCGCCGCCCGACCCATCCCCGCAGGAGTTGCGAGCAGGACAGGTGCTCGATGCCCACCATGTCACGGTTGAGATCAACACCATCTTCGAGCAACTCGTCTCGGTGTTGAACAGGATCGAGCCGGCTAAGCTCAATGAGACGTTGGGTGCTCTGGCCTCCGGCCTGAGCGGGCGGGGTGCAAAGTTCGGTCAGATGCTCGTCGATCTCGATGCGATGCTCGCGAAGATCAACCCCAGCCTTTCCGACCTCAGCCACGAAATCTCGGCCGCTCCTGAAGTTTTCAATGCCTATGCCGATGCGGCGCCTGCACTGACGACGATCATCGACAGTGCCACGCGGATGAGCGACACGATCGTCGAGAAACGTGATGCGCTGGACGCCCTGTTGTTGAGCGCCACGGGGTTCGCCGAGATCGGCAATGACGTAGTGGGCAGCAACGGGCAGGCGATCACAGACGTCCTCCATCTGCTCGTGCCGACGACCGACCTCACCAATCAGTACCATCCAGCTCTCAATTGCGTTCTGGCTGGCATGATTCCGTTGGCCACCGCCCCGCCGTCACCCGTTCCGGGGGTGCTGCTCCTCGACTCCTTCGTATTGGGTTCCGAGCGGTACCGCTATCCGGGGAACCTTCCCAAAGTGGCCGCCAAAGGCGGTCCGCAGTGCGGGCGCCTGCCCGACATCGGTTACGAGACACGCGCGCCCTATGTCGTCAGCGATATCGACGCCAGTCGCGCGCAGTACGGCAATCAGGGCATCCTGCTTAATTCCGATGCTCTCAAGCAGGCCCTGTTCGGCCCCCTCGACGGGCCGCCGCGCAACACCGCACAGACCGGGCAGCCGGGATGAGCGGCGTCGCAACGGCAACCAAGTTGGGCGTGTTCGGTGCGGTCATGTTGTTGCTGACCGCCGCACTGTTCGCGATTTTCGGCCAGTACCGCACCGGATCGGCGAACGACTACTCCGCGGTGTTCACCGACGTATCGAGCCTGAAACCCGGTGACTCCGTCCGGGTTTCGGGTATCCGTGTCGGTACAGTCAGCAACGTCTCGCTGCAGCCCGACAACTCGGTCGTCGTCACCTTCGACGCGTCTTCGGACATCGCGCTCACCACGGGCACGAAAGCGGCTATCCGCTACCTCAACCTGGTCGGCGACCGCTACCTGGAACTGCTCGATGGACCGGGCTCGACACGGATTCAGCCGCCGGGCACCCAGATTCCGACCGACCGGACGGAACCTGCGCTCGACCTCGACCTACTCCTGGGGGGTCTGAAGCCGGTGATCCGGGGGCTGAACCCCGACGATGTCAATGCACTGACCAACTCGCTGATCCAGATCTTTCAAGGACAGGGCGGTAACGCCGAGTCGCTGTTCGCCAAGACGGCGTCGTTCTCAGCAGCGATCGCCGACAACGGACAGACCGTCCAGCAGCTGATCGACAACCTAAACGCGGTGATGACCACCCTGGCCAAGGACGGAGACAAGTTCTCCGGTGCCGTCAGTCGGCTCGAGAAACTGGTGAGCGGGCTGGCGGCTGACCGCGATCCGATCGGCGAGGCGATCACCGCGCTGGACAACGGCACCGCGTCACTGGCCGATCTGCTGACCGGGGCGCGTCCGCCGCTGGCCGGCAGCATCGACCAACTCAACCGCATTGCTCCGCTGCTGGAAAAAGACAAACCGCTGCTGGACATCTCGCTGCAGAAGGCGCCCGCGAACTACAAGAAGCTGGTCCGGCTGGGCGCCTACGGAAGCTTCCTGAACCAGTACCTGTGCGGGTTGTCGGTGCGCGTCACCGACTTGCAGGGCCGCACCGCCTACTTCCCCTGGATCATTCAAAACACGGGAAGGTGTGCTGAGCCCTGATGCTGAAATACCGTAGCTCGTCGCTGATTCGAGCCGGCTTCATCGGTGTGGCGGTGATCACGCTCGTCATCGCCGTGGGGTTGCAGCCCGAACGATTGTGGTCGTGGGCCACCTCGGTTCGGTACCAAGCCTTGTTCACCGAGGCGGGCGGACTGGCGTCGGGGAACGACGTCAAGGTCTCGGGAGTGAAAGTCGGATCGGTCTCCGACGTGACACTGGCCAGTGGCAAGGCACTGGTCACGTTCACCGTCGACGGCACGCTCAGGCTCGGATCGAAGACCACCGCACACATCCGCACCGGAACCCTACTGGGCGAACGCATGATGACGCTCGATCCTGCCGGCGAGGAGACGATGAAACCCGCCGACGTGATTCCGGTTTCGCGAACGTCGTCGCCGTATTCGCTCACCGACGCTGTCAGCGAGTTCACCGCGAACACCGCGACTACCGACACCGCTTCGGTGAACCGAGCTCTGGACACGCTGTCCGAGACGATCGACCGGATCGCGCCCCAGCTCGGTCCCACGTTCGACGGGCTCAGCAGGTTGTCGCAGTCGCTCAACACGCGAGACGAGTCGCTGGGCGCCCTATTGAACAGCGCCGCCTCGGTGACCGGCGTGCTCTCCGAACGCAGCCAGCAGCTCAACACGCTGATCCTCAATGCCGACGACCTGATGGGTGTCCTCGAGCAGCGCCGCTACGCGATCGTGAACCTGCTGGCCAACACGTCCTCTGTGACCCGGCAGCTGACGGGCCTGGTGGCCGACAACGAGCAGGAATTCGCGCCGACACTGCAGAAGTTGAACTCCGTCTACGAGATGCTCGAGCGCAACCGCGACAACATCGCAAAGGCACTCACCGGCCTGGCGAAGTATCAGGTCACGCAGGGGGAGGCGGTGAACAACGGCTTCTACTACAACGCCTTCGTCGGAAATCTACTGCCCGCACAGGCGCTTCAACCGTTCCTCGACTACGCACTTGGCTATCGCCGCGGTGCGAACGCAGGCCAGCCGCCGGACAACGCGGGACCACGTGCCGAATTCCCGTTCCCGCGCAACGGTATTCCAGGAGGATCCCGGTGACCCGTCGCAAGCTGCTCAGCACCGCACTGTTGATCACGCTGGTCGGCCTCTTAGTCGCCGGAACCATCGTCATCGTGCGGCAGCAGTTCTTCGCCCCCAAGACCATCACGGCGTACTTCACCTCAGCGACGGCCATCTACCCCGGTGACGAGGTGCGCGTCGCCGGGGTCAAGGTCGGCGCCATCGAATCGATTCAGCCCGACGGCGCGCAGGCGCGCATGCGGCTCACCGTCGACCGCGACATACCGATACCAGCCGACGCCAAAGCCGTCATCGTCGCCCAAAACCTCGTCTCGGCACGCTATGTCCAGCTGACACCCGCTTACGAGACCAGCGGGCCAACCCTGCCGGACGGGGCGGTGATCGGTCTCGAAAGGACCGCCGTGCCAGTCGAGTGGGACGAGGTGAAATCTCAATTGACGCGGCTGGCAACCGATCTCGGCCCCACGGGGAACATGTCGAAGACGTCGGTCAGCCGCTTCATCGACAGCGCCGCCAACGCGATGAACGGCAACGGTGACAAGCTCCATGAAACCATCACACAGTTGTCCCGAGTCGGCCGCATCCTGGCGAACGGCAGCGGAAACATCGTCGACATCATCCGCAATCTCCAGACATTCGTCACGGCTCTGCGCGACAGCAACTCGCAGATCGTGGAGTTCCAAGATCGCCTCGCAACGGTGAGCAGCGTGGTGGACTCGAGCAGATCCGATCTCGACGAGGCGCTGACCCATCTGGCCGAAGCGGTCGGTGAGGTGCAGCGGTTCATCGCCGGAAGCCGTGATCAGACAGCAGAACAGGTTGAACGGCTGGCGGATGTGACACAGAACCTTGCGGACAACCGGCTGGCGCTGGAGAACGTGTTGCATGTGGCGCCGAATGCAATCGGCAACGGCTACAACATCTATAACCCGGACACCGGAACCATGATCGGCGGCTTCGCGCTGGGCAACTTCGCCAACCCGGTTCAACTGATCTGTTCGGCCATCGGCGCGGTGAAGAACGCGACGGCACCGGAGACCTCGAAGATCTGCGCACAATACCTCGGACCCGCACTGCGACTGATGAACTTCAACTACCTGCCGTTGCCGTTCAACGCCTATCTGCAGAAGTCGCCGAGCCCGGGCAATCTGGTGTATTCGGATCCAGCCCTGGCTCCCGGCGGGGCCGGCGGCACTCAACTACCACCGGAGCCTTCACCGGCGGTGTCGGCCTTCACGGGGGCCGGCGACGTCCCAGCGCCGGCCGGTTGGGGCACCCCGCCAGGGCCTCCCGGCGCCTACAGCGCGACCGGCCTGCCGGCATCGCCTCAACCCGCGCTGTTTCCCGGCGCTCCGATCTCGCCCGGAGCGCCGGCGGCTCCCGTCTCGCAGCCGACGTCAGTTCAAGACCTGCTGCTGCCCGCCGAGGCGCCAGTTCCCGCGGGGCCACCGGCGCCGCACCCGTCCACGGAAGGTGCCCCGCCGTCGTGACCGTCATGAAATGGCTTCGCCCACTGCTCGTCATGGCGTCGTGCGGCACACTCCTGAGCGGGTGTTCGTTCGAGGGAGTGAACTCGCTGCCGTTGCCGGGCACCGTCGGCCGAGGGCAGGGTGCCACCGCTTACCATGTCGTGATCACGAATGTCGGTAGTCTGGAACCGAATTCACCGGTCATGCTCGGTGACGTCGTCGTGGGAAGCATCGGTGCGATGAAGGTCCGCAACTGGCATGCCGACGTCGAGGTGTCGGTGAAACCCGATGTCGTCATACCGGCGAACGCAGTGGCCACCGTCGGGCAGACGAGTCTGCTGGGCTCGATGCATCTGGCGCTCGACCCGCCCCCGGGCCAGTCGTCCAGCGGCAGGCTCCGACCCGGCGCGACCATCGGCCTGGACAAGTCCTCGACCTACCCGTCCACCGAGCAGACGCTGTCAGCGCTGTCGGTCGTGGTCAATGGTGGTGGGCTCGGGCAGATGGGCGATGTCGTCCGCGAGTTCAATGCCGCGCTGAACGGCCGCGAACCTCAGATAAGGAGCTTGCTGACCCGGCTCAACGACTTCGTGGGAATGCTCGACACCCAGCGTGCCGACATCAACGCCTCTATCGCTGCGCTGAACCGGCTGTCGGGCACCTTCGCGTCGCAACGCGATGTGATCACCACTGCGCTGGACCGGATTCCACCCGCACTCGACGTGCTAGCCAACGAGCGTCCGCGTATCACCGAAGCGTTGACCAAGTTGGGCCGCTTCAGCGACACGGCCACCGGTCTGATCAACGACACCCGAGAAGATCTGGTGCGCAACCTCGCCAACCTCGAACCGTCTTTGCGCGCGCTCGCCGATGTCGGGCCGAACCTGGGAACCGTGCTGGCCTACGCGCCGACCTTCCCCTATACGCAGAGTTTCATCGACCGGGCGATCCGCGGCGATTACATGAATCAGTTCATCACCTTCGATTTCACCATTCCGCGGCTGAAGCGCGGGCTGTTCCTCGGCACCAGGTGGGGCCAGGAAGGGGCGCCGATGGTGCCCGCTCCGGGCGACCCGTGGTATCTCACCTACACCCTGGATCCGTTGAAGGCGCCGGTCACGCCGGCGCCTCGCGAGGTCGCCGATATCCCACCTCTCGTGGAAGCGGGTGCGGAAGCGGCGCCGGCGCCGACAGAGGACGGCCACTGATGCTGACCCGCTTCATCCGCACCCAGCTGATCATCTTCACCGTCGCCGCGCTCGTCGGAGTCGGGTTGATGGTGTTCAGCTACTTGCAGCTGCCTACGCTGTTGGGAATCGGCCGCATCACAGTGCAATTGGAGCTGCCGGGCACCGGCGGTCTCTACCGGTTCTCCAATGTGACGTACCGCGGTGTTCAGGTCGGCAAGGTCCTCGATGTCCGACCCACTCGCGACGGCGCTGTCGCCACACTGTCACTCGACAGCTCCCAGCAGATCCCGGCCGACACGAAAGCCGCTGTGCGCAGCGTGTCTGCGGTCGGCGAACAGTACGTCGACCTCGTCCCCGACGATGCGGTCGGACCCTATCTGCACGGCGGTTCGGTGATCACCCGTCAGCACACGTCGGTTCCGCAAGCCGTCGGCCCGATGCTCGATCAGGTCAGCGCTCTGGTCGACAGCATCCCGAAGGACAAGATCAGCGGTCTGCTCGACGAGTCGTTCAAGGGCCTCGACGGCACCGGCTACGACATGGGCTCGCTGCTCGACTCCTCGGCCAGAATCGTCGGCGACGGCAACGCGGTCTCCGATCACACCCGATCCCTGATCCACGACAGCCGACCGCTACTCGACGGCCAAGCGCAGTCGGCAGAGGACATCCGCACCTGGGCGCGCAGCGTCGCGGGCATCACCGGACAATTCGCTGCCAACGACCCGCAGATTCGCACGATCCTCGATGTGGGCGCCGGTGCGGCGGACGAGGCCTCGCGTCTGTTCAACGGCGTCAAAGCGACTCTGCCGGTGCTGCTGGCGAACCTGACCGCCGTTGGGCAGGTCGGCGTGACGTATCACGCGTCCCTCGAACAGCTTCTGGTTTTGTTCCCGCCTTACGTCGCCGCCACACAGACAGTCGGCGTGTCGCGAAACAATCCAACGGGCATGGCGCTGGGCGACTTCACGCTCGTGATGAACGACCCACCCGCCTGCACGGTCGGGTTCCTTCCGCCGAACATGTGGCGTTCACCCGAGGACGAAACCGTCGTCGACACGCCGGACGGTCTCTATTGCAAGCTGCCTCAGGATTCGCCCATCGGGGTCCGCGGTGCGCGCAACTACCCGTGCATGGGGCAGCCCGGTAAGCGTGCGCCCACCGTCGAAATGTGCCGCAGCGACAAGCCGTTCGAGCCCCTGGCGATTCGCCAGCATGCGGTGGGCCCGTACCCGATCGACCCGGCTCTGATCGCTCAGGGCGTTCCGCCCGACGACCGCGTCGACTTCGACGAACGGATCTACGCGCCAACGCAAGGTACGCCGATGCCACCGCCAGGTGCGCCGGCATCGCCGGAGACACCGCAGGCTCCCGTCGTGGCCCCGAGTTCGTCGCGATCCACCGCACCCGGTCCGTCGGTCGCCTTCGCGACATACGATCCGCAGACCGGTCAGTACGCTACGCCGGACGGAAAGGTGTTCCGGCAGGCCGATCTGGTCTCGCCGGCGGGTCCGCGGTCGTGGAAAGACTTGTTGGTGGCGAGAAACCGATAGTCAGGTGCCCGCTTTGACGAGCTTGAACGGCATGTTGATGAACACTGGCTTGCTGACCCCGCAGGCGCCGCTGGGGCTCGTCGTCTGGTCCTCGCCGGCCAGCGTCGTCGATGCCGGATCCGTCATGCTGCCGTCCTCGACGACAGGCACGAACCTGAACACTTGAAGTCCGGGCGCGGAGGTGCCGTCCTGGCACGGCACCCAGTTGTCGACGGTGTGCTTGACGTACCAGACGCCGCTCGTCTTGGAAATCGGTGCCGTCCAACCGAAGTCGCTGGCGACCGTACCGGTGCACTCGGTGGGGTAACTACAGGTCGTCGAGATGGTCCAGGTGCTGCGCAGGCTGGCCTCGTCGCGGAAGACTTCGTTGGTCTTGGCGTATTCGCCGTTGGACGTGGCGGTGTATGTGCCGTTGAGGCCCCACTCGTCATCGGAAGCCTGCGCGGTTGCAGCGCAACTCATACCATGGATCGTGAGGACGAGCGCGCAAGTCGCTATCCGGGCCACACCCATCGCCAGCTCCTCACCTCAGTTGTTCGTCAAGAAGTTAGAGCCGTGGCGGCGCCCACGATGTCGGCTGCCCGCTCAGCGGGACAAGCCGGGGCTGCGGTGTCATCACCGCCGAGAATGGGCGTGACCATGACCGCGCTGAATTGTTCGGAGGCGCCGTGAGAGCCGCATGGTGGGGCATCGTCCTCGCCTTCGCCGTCCTGTTGGCTCCGCCGAGTGCCCATGCCGACACGGCGTATGGAAACTTCCACCTGGTGATCCAGGGCCGCTTCGACTTTCACACCTGGCTGTGGGCTATCTCGCGCTGTCCGGGTGACTGCCTACATGTCCAGGCGATACCGCAGCCCAACGGCAAGGCCTTTCCGTACCAGGGAGATGCCCGATTGGCCGATGGCCGGTACACGTTGGCGGTCGACGTACCTGATGGATTACGTTGCGGGAATATCTACTACGGGCCGGTTATCCCGACGCGCGACGTCTATTCCTGGGACGTCTCGACCCGCTCGGGCACCCTTCAGTCGTCTTCCGCGACAGGTTGTGACGGTGCGCCGGGGGGCACCTTAAGCTATCCGTTCACGCTGGCGCGCCTGTAGCCGGCAAAATCTGGCCAACGTCAACCGCCGGTGACCGCAGCGTATAGCGCGGCGTACTGCTGCTTCTGCCGGTCATCGAGTGGCGCCCATGTCTTGATCCGGTCGAGGGTGGCCGCTGGCGGGTTGATCAACTCGTTTCTGGCGATGTTCCGGTCGATCTTGGCCAGCTCGTCGGTCATCTCCGAGAGCACCGGAACGAACTGCGTGAAGGCGACCAGCTTGGCATAGTTGGGCCGGTCGTAGACGTAATCGATCCACGCCTCGGCCGCCTTCTGGTTCTGTGTCGTGTACGGGATCACCATGGTGTCGACAAAGTCGGTGCCGCCGGCTTCCGGGACCACGAATCGGAGTTCGGGGTTGCCCGCCTGCATCTGCACGATGTCGCCCGAATAGGCCTGCGCGACAACGACATCGCCGGCCGCTAGATCGTCCGTATAGTCATTCCCGGTGAACCGGCGGATCTGCCCCCTGTCGTTCTGCTCGCGAACGAGGTCGACCGCCTTCTGCACCGACTCGGTGGTGGGTGACGCGGGGTCGGCGCCCTGCGACTGCATGACCATGCCCAGACCGTCCTGAAAGTCAGCGAGCAGGCTGACGCGGTGTTTGAACGCCGGATTCCACAGATCCTCCATTCTGGTGATGTCACGGCCGGTGGCGGCCCGGTCGTAGGCGAGACCGACCAAGCCCGACAGGTACGGCGCGCTGAACTTTCGACCCGGATCCATCTTCGCATCAAGCAGGTCGGGACGCAGGTTCTTCTTGTTCGGGATGCCGTCGTCGCTGAAGTTGTTGAGCCAGTTCACCTTGCGTACCTGCGTGGCCATGAAGGCCGTCGGCACAACGAGGTCGGCACCGATGTCCTGTCGGCGCGACAGCGGACCTTTGACCTTGGCGAACCATTCCTCGTTGTCGTTGAAGTCTTCCTTGTAGTCGACGGTGATTCCCGAGGAATGCTGAAAGGCCGCGATGAATCCGTCGGCCATGTACTGCGGCCAGTTCGAAATGCGCAACGTACCGCTTGCCGGCCCACCCTCTTCGGTGGTGCTCACCGATGTGTTGGTTTCCGATCCGCAGGCCGCCAGGAACGACGGGCCGAGCGCGAACGCGGCGGCGCAGGCGGCACCTCCGCCGATGAATCGTCGACGCGAGGTGTGCTTGGCGGTGGAGCAGGCAGGGCAGCGACCCATCGCTTCTGGGTGTGCGGACATCGCGTTGTGCCTTTCGCCGAAGGAAAGCGTTGCCGACAATGCGCAGCGGTGGTCTTGCCGCAACTGGACGCGGCTGTGGGTAAACAATCGCGGATCGGGCGGCCCCTCGCAAGCAACTGGCAAGGTGAGCAGCACCCGAATTCGCTCAGCACCGTTTACCGGTGCCGCTTCGCGGGGTACGTCAGTGGGCATGGCATCAGTGGACGTTTCGGTGTCGTCGGATCTCAGCCCGCAGCAGGCGTGGGCTCTGGCGTCGGATTTGAGCCGGTTCGATGAATGGCTGACGATTTTCGGTGGATGGCGCAGTGAGGTGCCCGCGGACATCGAGGTCGGTACGTGTGTGTCCTCGCTGATCAAGGTGAAGGGCTTCCGCAACACCATTCACTGGCAGGTCACCCGATACGACGAGCCCAAGGTCATCGAGCTGTGCGGGCGTGGCCGGCCGGGCATCCGCATCTCGCTGACGCTGTGTGTGCGCCCAGATAAGTCGGGTTCGACGTTCCAGGTGGTCGCCGACCTGTCCGGCGGGCTGTTGAACACCCGCATCGGAAGCCTGGTCGCCAAGGTGATCGAGTCCGACGTGCGCAAGTCGGTCGCCAACCTCGCCGCACTGCGCTGACCGTCAGCCCCATTCGTGGTTCATGGCGCGCGATTCGTAGCGCGCCTCCTCGGAGGCCGTCGGCCGTGACGACGGGCGCGACACCGCGATCAACACCAACGCCAACGCGGCCGTCACTGCGCCGCCGAGGAAGATCGCGAAGAAGCTGCTCTCCATCGGCACCTCAGTGCCGGGCGCCGACCGGCTGAGCAGCATGGCGACCAGCGCTGCCGCGATCGAGCTGCCGATGGTGCGCGCGATCGCGTTCACGCCGGTTGCCACCCCGGTTTCGCCGGCGTCGACTTCGTTGACCACCAGCGCGGGCAGCGCGCCGTAGCCGAGGCTGATGTAGGCGTTCGCCAGGATGCTGGCGACGACGATCTGCCACGTATGCGAATGGGCGAAGGTGATGAACAGGAATCCGGCGACGCCGGCCACCGCCGCCACCAGTAGCACCGGCCGGGCCCCGAAGCGGTCGATGAACCTGCCGCTGATCAACGCGACGACGAATCCGGTGAACGCACCGGGCAGCAGATAGACGACACTCGCTTCCAGTACCGTCGCGCCGAAGCCGTAACCCGCTGCGTCCCGGGGTATTTGGACGAAGAGGGTCAACCCCAGGAACGCGAAGTACAGCCCCATGCCGACGAAGATCGTGGCGAGGTTGGTGAGCATGATCGGCCGCCGGGCGAGCATCGTCGTCGACACCAGCGGTTGCCTGGCGCGCCGCTCCCACCACCACCATGCGCTCAGCACCGCCACTCCGCCGAGCGCGCAGCCGATAGTGGCCGGTGATATCCAGCCCCAGGTCTGGCCCTGGGTGATCGCCAGCAGAAGTGCGGACAGTCCCACCGCCAGGCCGGCGGCTCCGAGCCAGTCGATCGACCCGGCCACGCTGCGCGGACGCCGGGGCACGACCAGCAGCACGATCGCGATGACCATGAGGGTGAATGCCGTCGTCAGCCAGAACACCCGGTGGTAACCGGCGTTACCGCTCATCAGCAGGCCGACGACGACGAGGCCGGTCCCACCGCCGAAACCCAGCGTTCCGGACAACACCGCCATCGCCGACATCAGCCGCTCCGGCGAAAGCTCCTCACGCAGGATCGCGATGCTGATCGGGTAGAGGGCATAAGACGCCGCCTGCAGAACACGAGCGACGACTAGCAGTTTCAGCGACGAAGTGGTGGCGGCGAGTATTGATCCGATCAGCACGACGACGAGCACACTCAACAGCACCCGATGCTTGCTGTGCAGGTCAGCGAGGCGCCCGAGTAACGGGGTGGCCGCGACCGCCGCCAGCAGATTCGCCGTGACGGCCCAGCTCACGCCGACGATGGAGGCGTCCAGTTGGTCGGCGATCACGCCGAGCACCGGGACGACCGCGGTCTGTAAGACCGCGACGGTGAGCACGACGATGGACAGCGCGGCGACCAACAGGCGTTCGCGGCCGATCGTGGGAGAGGGTGTCACGCCGGTTTGGACCACACCCGCTCCGTTCGTTAGCCGACCTCTTCGATCGATTATGTCTGCGGATGGCGGTAGTGCTGCGGCTGGGCGGTGGGTGGCTACTGATCGCTGCGGCCGGCGGGTGCATCGACCTGCTGACTCGTGGTGTTGATGAAGTCGTCGAGCAGGTCCACCACCTCGCTGGGCCGTTCGACGTGGGGGAAGTGCCCGACACCTTCGAGCACTTCCAACCGACATTCCGGCCGGGCTTCGTGCGCCGCGTACGCATGAGCGACCGGGATGATTCGATCCTCGTCGCCCCAGATGGCCATGATCGGAACCCCGGCGGCGACGTTCAGTCGATTCAGGGCGCTGACCGCTTGGCCGCGATAGTCGACGACCGAGCGCAGCGTCCGCAAGAATGCGTGGCGGGTCGCTCCGTCGGCAAGTGACGAGTACGCACTCCACATTTCCGCTCCGCGGGGGGATTGGATTCCGGCCTTCCTGAACCAACCGCGCAGCTTGTTGCCGACCGTCAGAACCGGTGGCGGCGCGATGGCGGGCAGGATGAACTCGGCCCCCGGCGCCGACAGCAGACGAAGCGTCCAGCCGACATCGGGGCCGAGGCCACCGCTGCTGATCAAGACGAGACGCTGGCAGTAATCCGGATGCTGATAAACGAACTGCATGGCAACGCCGCCACCAAGCGATTGGCCGACGATGGTGGCGCGAGAGACGCCGAGTTCATCCAGCAGATCTCGTAGCCACACCGCGAACGCGCCCAAGGAGTAATCGCCCCGCGGCTTGTCCGATTGCCCGTGCCCGAGCAGGTCGGGGGCGACAACGCGGTATCGGCGCGACAGTTGGGGGATCACCGCTCGCCACGTCTCGGAACTGCCGGCCATCCCGTGAATCAGCAGCAAGACTTCCTGGCCATCGCCGACGTCTCGGTACGCGACGCGATCGCCGTGCAACTCCAGATACTTCAGCTCGGTCATGAGCATGGAACCCTCCCGTAGCCCACTATCTACCCCGAAACGGCCCGGAGTATCACCATCTGAAAGCCTGGCCGCGTTGAACGTGCACTTGTGTGCGAGACCCGAGCGACAAGCTTTACGATCGGCTAGTAAACTCCTTGTCGATCGTAAAGGAGTCTCCCATGGCGCTGGTTGATGCCGAGACGACCGGCACGCGGCAGCGGCTCATCGACGTCGCCGTCATGCTGTTCACCCGGCACAGCTACGCGGGCACCTCGCTGCGACTCGGCCGCGTCGATGATCGCTCGCAACTGCGCGAACATCGGTTCCAGCACCGCGGCCAGCAGTTGTTCACGCGTCCGGAAGTGGTGATAGATGGCGGCTTTCGTGAAGCCCAACTCGTCGGCGATCATCTGCAGCGAGGTGCCCGCGTAGCTGTGCCGGGTGAACAGCATGACGGCGACGTCGATGAGCCGCTGCCGCGTGCCGGTC